>DATCLR010000192.1:0-12740 GCA_036563785.1 Burkholderiales bacterium
GCTCCCGAAGGCGGGGTCGAGCTCGACGAGCTTCATCTTCTCCTTGGCCAACGCGAGGAAGTCCATCGCGTCGAGCGGCTCCTGGCCGCGCGCCTTGCGAACCGCGTTGAGCGCGGTGCGGAGGAAATAGAGGTTGCCGACGCCGGGGATCTCGACCGGATATTGGAATCCGAGGAACAGGCCCTTCGCGGCGCGGTCCTCCGGCGAGAGCGCGAGGAGGTCCTCGCCTTCGTACGTGACGGTGCCGCCGGTGACGGTGTACGTCTCGCGGCCCGCGAGCACCTGCGCGAGCGTGCTCTTGCCGGAGCCGTTCGGGCCCATGATCGCGTGCACTTCGCCCGCCTTCACCTCGAGGTCGACGCCCCGCAGGATGGGCTTGCCGTCCACGCTCACGTGCAGATTCCGGATGGAAAGCATGTGCTTCTCGCCGCTCGCTTCGTTGAATTGCCGCCTCAGCCGACGGCGCCTTCGAGGCTCACCCCGATCAGCTTCTGCGCCTCGACCGCGAACTCCATGGGGAGCTCCTTGAACACCTCCTTGCAGAAGCCGTTCACCACCATCGACACCGCGTCCTCGGTCGACAGGCCGCGCGTGCGCAGGTAATAGAGCTGGTCCTCGCTGATCTTGAGCGTCGTCGCCTCGTGCTCGACCCGCGCGGTCGGGTTCTTCACCTCGATGTAGGGGAACGTGTGCGCACCGCACTTGTCGCCCATGAGGAGCGAGTCGCACTGGGTGTAGTTGCGCGCGTTGTGCGCGCCCTTCAGCACCTTCACCAGGCCGCGGTACGCGTTCTGCCCGTAGCCCGCGGCGATGCCCTTCGAGACGATGGTGCTGCGGGTGTTCTTCCCGATATGGATCATCTTGGTGCCGGTGTCGGCCTGCTGGTAGTTGTTCGTCAGCGCGACCGAATAGAACTCGCCGACCGAGTTGTCGCCCTCGAGCAGCACGCTCGGGTACTTCCAGGTGATGGCCGATCCCGTCTCCACCTGCGTCCACGAGATGCGCGAGTTCTCGCCGCGGCAGGCGCCGCGCTTGGTGACGAAGTTGTAGATGCCGCCGCGGCCCTGCTCGTCGCCGGGATACCAGTTCTGCACCGTCGAGTACTTGATGTGCGCGCCCTTGAGCGCGATCAGCTCGACCACGGCCGCGTGCAGCTGGTTCTCGTCGCGCATCGGCGCCGTGCACCCTTCGAGGTAGCTCACGTAGGCGTCCTCGTCGGCGATGATGAGCGTGCGCTCGAACTGCCCGGTCTTGGCGGCGTTGATGCGGAAGTAGGTCGAGAGCTCCATCGGGCAGCGCACGCCCTTCGGGACGTACACGAACGAGCCGTCGCTGAACACCGCCGAGTTGAGCGCCGCGTAGAAGTTGTCGGTGTACGGCACCACGGTGCCCAGGTACTTCTGCACGAGGTCGGGATGGTTCTGCACCGCCTCGGAGAACGAGCAGAAGATGATCCCGTACTCGGCGAGCTTCTCCTTGAAGGTCGTCGCCACCGACACGCTGTCGAACACGGCGTCGACCGCGACGCCGGCGAGGATCTCGCGCTCCTTCAGCGGAATGCCGAGCTTCTCGTAGGTTTCGAGCAGCTTCGGATCGACCTCGTCGAGGCTCTTCGGGGCGTCCTTCCGGGATTTCGGCGCCGAGTAGTAGCTGATCGCCTGGAAGTCGATCGGCGGATAGTGCACGTGCGCCCACTTCGGCTCGCGCATGGTGAGCCAGTGGCGATACGCGCGCAGCCGCCACTCGAGCATGAAGGGCGGCTCCTTCTTCTTGGCCGAAATCGCGCGGATGATGTCCTCGTTGAGCCCCGGCGGGAGCGAATCGGCTTCCACCATGGTGGTGAAGCCGTGGCGATAGCCCTGCCGGAGCAGCGCTTCGACTTCTCGATTCGGTGTTGCCACGTTGCCTCTCTGCAAGCGTTGGTCTTGCTCAGGCGCTCGCGCGCCGCGCATAGAACTTGACCGGTGTCCCGGAACGCGGCGGCAGCGCCGGTTCCGCCATCTCCGCGAGCGTCACGCCGGCGAGCGCGTCCCGCACCGCGCCGTTGAGCCGCTGCCAGTTGGCGCGTATGGAGCAGGCCGATTCCTGCGCGCACAATCCCGGCGAGCTGCCGCATTCCGTGAGCCCGACGCGCCCCTCGAGCGCATCGATGATCTCGATCATGCTGATCTCCTCGGCCGGGCGGGCGAGCGCATAGCCGCCCCGCGCCCCGCGGTGCGAGATCACCAGCCCCTCGCGCACCAGCTGCTTCAGGATCTTGCTCACGGTCGGCGCCGCCACGCTCACCGCGGCCGCGATCTCGCTGACGGCATGCAGCCGCCCCTGCTCGCGGGCGAGATATGTCATCACGACGGTGCCGTAATCGGTGAGCTTGCTGATGCGGAGCATTTCGCCGGCGTCCGTAAATGGGACCATTTTAGTCCCAATTTCAGGAGCGGATCAACCGCACCGAAGATTCCTTGGGGAGCGCCCTACCGCGGCGTCCTAGACGGTGAAGCTCTCACCGCAACCGCAACGCGCCTTCTCGTTCGGATTGCGGAAGCGGAACGCCTCGCTCAGGCCTTCGCGCGTGTAGTCGATCTCGGTCCCGTCGAGGAAGATGAGGTTCTTCTCGGCGACCACGACGCGCACGCCGTTGCTCTCGAACACGCGCTCGTCCGGCCGGATCTCGCGCGCGACCTCGACGACGTAGGAGTTGCCCGAGCAGCCGGTGGGCTTCACGCCGATGCGCAGCGCCGCACCCTGCTGCTTCGAAATCACGTTACGAGCGCGTTCCGCCGCCCGTTCGGTCAGCGTAATCGCCATTCATGCCTCCCGCGATGACAATGCCATGCGCATCCGCGCTTCCTGGCGCAGCGCGACCTGCTGTACTTGCGGCCGCTGGACGAGGTCGCCCAGCGTGATGCCGTTCAGGAACTCGTATATGCGGGCGCTCAGGTCCTCCCACAACTGGTGGGTCAGACAGGGCTGGTCGTCCTGGCAGTTGCGCTGCCCGCCGCAGCGGGTCGCGTCGATGTTCTCGTTGATGGCGAGAATGATCTCGGCCACGGAGATTTCGGACGGCGGTCTCGCCAGGCTGTAGCCGCCGCCCGGACCCCGCACGCTTTCGACGAGACCCGACCGCCGCAGCTTCGCGAAGAGCTGCTCCAGGTAGGAAAGCGATATGCCCTGGCGCCGGGCGATGTCCGCGAGCGTCACGGAGCCCCGATTGTGGCGCAGCGCCAGATCGAGCATTGCCGTGACCGCGTAACGTCCTTTGGTGGTGAGCTTCATAGGCAGGATCCCGCAAGCGTGATTCTACATGCCTGATCGTTTCGGTCAACTATTTGATCCCGGCTTCTCCGAGCCTGCCGGGGATCTTTCGTCCCCTTCTTCGAGATTCGAAACCTCGAGCTTCGGCAGATCGAAGTTCACATTTATCCCTTGTTTTTCGAACGCTTCCGAAAGAACTCTCAGCTTGTGATCGATGAGGTGCAAGTGATCCAGGATCGCGTTGATCGCATGCGCAATGGGGTCGGCGACATGCGAAGGCTGGCCGTAGGCGTCGAAGCCCATGCGTTGCGCCAGCCGGTCGCGCTCGGTCTGCCGGGGCTCCCCGCCGATCGACACCACCCGGGCCGGGATGCCCACCACGGTCGCGTCCGCCGGTACGTCTTTCGTAACCACCGAATTCGACCCGATCCGGGCGTTGTCCCCGACGGTCACGGGTCCGATGATCTTCGCGCCGGCCCCCACGACGACGTTGTTGCCGAGGGTCGGATGGCGCTTCTCCTTGCGCCAGGTGGTGCCGCCCAGCGTCACGCCGTGATAGAGCGTGCAGTCGTCACCGATCTCCGCGGTTTCCCCGATCACCACGCCCATGCCGTGGTCGATGAAGAGATGCCGGCCGATCCGGGCGGCAGGGTGTATCTCGATTCCGGTCAGGAAGCGCCCGACATGGGACAGGAACCGCGCCGGCCATTTGAGCCCCACGCCCCACAGCCAGTGAGCGACGCGGTGAATGGCGAGCGCGTGAACCCCGGGATACGTCGTAAGGATCTCGAGCGCGGAGCGCGCGGCGGGGTCGCGGCGATAGATGCTGTCGAGGTATTCGCGCAGGCGGGCATACATGGGGCTATTCGCTCATTCCCTAGTGTTGCTGTCAAGTTTATCGGCAACCCTGTCCACCGCCGTGAGGATGCCTCTTAGTATGTTGACCTCGTTCTTGTCGAGCCCGGCGCGGTTGTAGAGGCGGCGAAGCCGCCGCAGCAGCAGGCGCGGATTCTCGGGATCCAGGAAGCGAATCCGGACCAGGACGCGCTCGAGATGCCGGTAGAAGTGCTCGAGCTCCTCGGCGGTCGCCGGCGGCTCGCTCGCGTGCCGCGGCGGCCGCTCCTGAAGCGCTGCACGGCGGATCTCGTACGCGAACACCTGCGCCGCGCACGCGAGGTTGAGCGACGGATAATCGGGATTCGCCGGGATGTAGCCGAGCGCGTGGCACCGGTCGAGCTCGGCGTTGGCGAGTCCCGCACGCTCCGGACCCAAGAGCAGCGCCACGGGGCCGGTCGCGGCGCCGGCCACCAGTCGCGCGGCGCACTCGGCCGGGTCGAGCAGCGGCCACTCGATGTGGCGGCCGCTGCGCGCGCTCGCTCCGATCACGTAGTGGCAGTCGCGGATCGCCTCGTCGAGGTCGCGGCAAACGACCGCCCGGGACAGCACGTCCTCCGCGCCCGCCGCGCGCGCGGTCGCCTCTTCGCTCGGATAGCGGCTCGGCGCCACCAGGTAGAGCTGCTCGAGCCCCATGTTCTTGAGCGCGCGCGCGACACCCCCGATATTGCCGGGGTGCGTCGGCCGCACCAGGACCGCGCGAATGGCGTGAAGCGGATTCATGTGGACGGACAGTCGCTCGCCTTTTAACCGGATTGGTCAGCTTATACAATCCCGCGCTTTCGCGCTCTTTGCAGAACCGCCATGCATCCGATGCTCAACACGGCCATCCGGGCCGCGCGGCGCGCAGGCAATATTCTTCTGCGCAACGCCGACCGGCTCGACCGGCTCGCCGTCGAGACGAAGGGCCACAACGACTTCGTGACCGAGGTCGATCGGCTGGCCGAGCGCGAGATCATCGAGATCCTGCATCGCGCCTACCCCGATCACGCGATCCTCGCGGAGGAAAGCGGCGAGCAGCACGCCGGCAGCGAATATTGCTGGATCATCGATCCGCTCGACGGCACCACCAACTTCCTCCACGGGTATCCGCACTACGCGGTATCGATCGCCCTGCAGCACAAGGGCCGACTCGAGCAGGCGGTGATCTTCGACCCGCACCGGAACGAGCTGTTCACGGCGACGCGCGGCCAGGGTGCGTACCTGAACGATCGCCGCATCCGCGTGAGCCAGACGCACGATTTCCGCCGCGCCCTCCTCGCCACCGGTTTTCCGTTCCGGTCGCAGACCTACGTCGACCTCTGGATCGCCGTGTTCAAGCGCATCGCCGGCGAAACGAGCGGCGTGCGGCGCGCCGGCTCCGCCGCGCTCGATCTCGCGCACGTCGCCTGCGGCCGCTTCGACGGCTTCTGGGAATTCGGACTGAAACCGTGGGACATGGCGGCCGGTTGCCTGCTGATCGAGGAGGCGGGAGGGATGCTGGGCGATCCGGCCGGCGGTCAGCGGCATCTCACGACCGGCTTCATCGTCGCCGGCAACCCGAAGATCTATATCGAGCTCGTCAAGCACACGCGCGCCTGCCTCCCGCCCGACTGGGAGAAAGCGTTCGTGCGCTAGCGGCCGCGCCGCGAATTCTTCGCGCTCTCGCCGTACACCATCTGCTCGAACGACCCGGTGCGCTCGATGAGCCGCAGGAGCCGCACGCGCCGCGGCGCCGCGTCTTCCTCGAGCAGCTCGAGCTCCGCGCCTACCGGCACGGCGCCGCGCGGCAGGAGCAGCGTCGCCGGCCGCGGCACGACATCGTTGGCCGGCAAACGCAGCACCGGGCACGTGACGTCCCGTTGGCCGTCGGCGAAGCGCGCCGCCGCCGCCGTCATGTCCGCCGCCAGCAGCTCGAGACCCGCCTCGACGCTGCCCGGCTCCGGTGTCTTGAGCCAGCGAACGACCGCGGGCTGCCAGCGCGCGTGGTCGGTCGCGTAGCGCACGCCGATCAGCTCCCCCACGCGCATCGACGTCTGCACGCCTCCGTGGCACGCGATCGCCATGCCCTGCGGACTCGCGTCGCGCACGCGCCAGCGATCGCGCGAAACCGGCGCGTCCCGCGGCTCCGGCAGTGCCGCCGCGTCGCGCAGATCGCCGGCGCCGTCGAGCTCGACGAAGTCGACGCCGGCGTCGACCGCAGGCGCGGGCAGCGGCTCCCGGCAGATCTCCAGAAAAGCGTGGAAGGTTCGCTCGCCGGCAGCCACGAAGTGCAGCGCATCGAGGCCGATGCATACGTGCAATCCGCCGCTGCGCTGCTGGCGGGCGTAACGCCGCCGCGCGGCTTCGCCCCACGCGCGTATCAGGCGACGGATCAGATCGAGGCCGGCATCGCCGGGACAATCGAAACCGGGTGCTTCCGGACCCATCGGCTCGCCGCGCTGCAGGCTTGCCGCCCGTTCCTGCAGCAGCTCGAGGAGCGCGCTCGTATCGAGGAACCGCGCGCCCGCAGGCAGCTCGCGGAAGCCTCTTGCGAAGGGAAACGGCGGCGCATCCGCGGTCGGGTCGATCACGAACCAGGCGCGTGATTCGCGGGGCGCCGGCCGCGCGCCCGGTGCGAGCAGGCGGGCTCGCCCGCTCTCGCGCGAGAGCAGAGCCCGGAGCTGCGGCACCGACTGCTGCGGCAGCTGGTACGGGTCGGCGAGACCGAGGAGCAGCGCCTGCAGATAACCCTCGCGTATGGTTGCGGGACGCGGAGCGCCTTCTTCCGGAATCTGCTGCGGCGCATCGGCGGCGTCGAGCTTTTCGGCGAGGCGATAAAGCTCGTGGATCTCGCGCCAGACGCCGGCCGGATACGGAAGGTAGGCGGCATAGGACCGCAGCAGCACCTCGGTCAGATGATGCAGTGTGCGCCCGATGCAGGCGGCCGAGCGGGTCTTGCGGCCGAGCGACAGCCGCGCGCGGCTCAGGTCGCGCAGGCAGCACTTGTAGCCGTACGCCATCTCGACATGAAGCCGCCGCGCGAACTCCGCGAACCGGCGCTTGTGTGCCGCGAGCGGCGGCCCGGCGTCCTGCGGTGGCAGCCTCTGTGCGATCGTCGCCAGCGCCCGATCGTAGAGCGCCATGAGCTCCATACGCGCCGGGGCGCGGACGGCGACACGATTGAGCGTGTACAGTGCCTGATACAGCTCGCGCGCCGCTTCGGTGCCGTCGCCCTGCGAGACGATGCTCAGCCACGTGCGCGCGTAGCGGGGGTCGGCTTCGGCTACCCGGGCGGCGGCCGCCGGGGCGGGGACGGAGAGAACCGGGCTGTACACGAGTCGGCGGGCGGAAGCGCTATCGGCCGAGCTTTCTGCTGATCAAGAAAAGTATAGGAACACTCCGACGGTCTGCGCCGGCCCGCCCGCCACGGGCCGGCCGGATGCCGGTCGCTCACTTACTATATGCTCGGCTCACCCCTGGGCCCGACCGGCCTCCGACCGCAATGCGCGACGCAGAAGCACGGCGACGACCGCGACGACGATACCGACCGCGAGCCCGATCGCGAGCAGGAGCACCAGCTGCGGGCGTACCGGTCGGCCCGGCGCCACCGCGGGATCGATCACCTTGAACGCATACTCCGGGCGCGTGCGCGCGAGGGCGATGGCCTTGGTCTGCGCCTCGATCAGGCGGTAGAGCGCCTGACGGATCTCCACCGAGCTCGTTTGCGCGAGCTGCTGCTCCAGGTAGCGGATGCTCTCCGCCGCCTCCCGTATCGCCTCCGCGCGCCGGCGCGCATTGACCTCGGCGACCAGGGCGTTCGCCCAGGCCGCGGCGCGCTCGGGATCGCGCCATTCGATCGCCAGCGTCACCAGGCCGCTGCGGCGATCGACGAGCACCCGACGGACGCGCCGATCGAAGAGCTCGTAGGCCTCGAAATCGCTCGGTGCCTCGCCGCGCCAGCGCTGCGCCTCCCGGTCCCAGCGCTCCGCGAAGAGCTCGGGCTTCAGCTTGCGCTCCTCGATGAAAGCCGTGGCGAGCGCGCGCGAGCGCAGCGTGGCGATCGACTCCGCCGTCTGATCCTTCGACGCGCCGACGTACCGTTCCACAAGCTGCGCGAGATCGCCGAACTGTCCGATCAGCCCGGCCACGCCGTCGTGCTTCTCGAGCACGACCGGCGCGAGCAGCGTTTCCGCGCGATACACGGGCGTCATCAGGAAGAACGGGACGACCGAGACCGCGGTCGCGACGCCGATGATGGCGGCGATCAGACCGCATTCGGCCTTGAGCAGGCGCAGCAGCTTCGCCACGCCGAGCCCCTGCTCTTCCCGGTAGTAGACGTACGGCACGCCGACGAGCGGAGCCGTCGCCGGCTCGTCCGCCTTGCGCGCGTGCGGGGTCTTCAAGTCGGTCACGACGCATCTCCTTGTACGCCGCCGCCTCAGAACACGCCGATCGAATCGAGCGCGGCCGCGGTGACGGACAGCTGGAACAGTATGGTGCTGATGTCGGTGAAGAGCTTGAGATTGCTCACGCGGTCGATCTTGACCGGGACGATCACCGTGTCGCCCGGGCCGACCGAAGCCGCATCGGCGAACCAGCCGCGCGGCGGCGTCACCGAGCCGTCGGCGTGCACGACGAACGTGGCCCGGCGGTGCGCGCGCTCCGTCGCGCCGCCGCTCAGCGCCACGTAATCGTCGACGGTGCGTCCGGGGACGTACACGTGCGACGTCGGGTGATAAACCTCGCCGAGCACGGTCACCTCGTCCGGCCGCTGCGGGATGATCAGCCGGTCGCCGTCCTGCATGGTGACGTCGTAGTCGTCTTCCGGATTCATCACGGCGGCGAGATCGACGACCATGCGTCCCGTCGCGCGCGCGGCCCGCATCTGCCGCAGCAGCACTTCGCCCTCGCGCAGCGCCGAGTCCTTGCGCACGCCGATCTCGGGACCCTCCGCGCCGACCAGGGCGAGATCCTGCTCGAGCTGCGCGATCAGCTGCTCGAGGTGCTCCTGCTCGCGCTGGCGCAGCGACTCGCGCAGGAAGATCGCCGCGCGCGGATAGGCCGCGCGCGTGAACCCGCCCGCGCGCTCGATGACCTGGCTCAGGCGCTCGCCGCGGGCGATCGGGTAGCGGCCGGGGAACCGGACCTCGCCGAGTATCTCGACCATCCCCTCCTCGTCCCAGTGCGGCACGCGCCGCACCACCAGCCTGTCGTGCGGCGCGAGCGTCCTGCGCAGCCCCTCGCCGCCCGCTCCCGGATCCAGACGGATCAGCTCGCGCCGCTGCTGGCGTGCACCCCCGTCCACGACGAAGCGCGTGAGCTCCGCCTCGAACCTGTAGGCGCGCTCGGTGAGGCCGCCGCCGGCGTCGAGCAGGTCCGCGACCGTCATGCCCGGGAACCACGGGTAGCGCCCCGGATGATGCACGGAGCCGCCGATGCTCACTTCGCGCCGCGGTTCCTCGGGCGAGGAGCTGCGCTGCGCCCGCTCGAGCAGCGGCTGGATCAGTGCGGCACGATCGTCGTGCACGCCGAACACCCGCACCTCGTCGCGCGGCTCGAGCTCCACGTCCTCCGGTCCGCCGGGCGCGGCGAGCGCCGCCCGCGGATCGACGCCGCGCAGCACGAGCTGGCGGTCGTCGGGCCGCTCGCGCACGAGCAGCGCGTAGCGCGCGTCGGCTTCGGGAGCGAGCACGTCGAGCGAGCGAATGAGGTCCGTAAGGCGCATTCCCGGGCGCCACTCGTGCTCTCCGGGCCGCAGCACGCGCCCCGACAGCCGCACCGCGCGCCGCCGCTCCTCGGGGATCGGATAGACGCGCAGGATGTCGCCGTCGCGCATCGCCACCTCGCCGCCTCCGGCGGTGAGATCGAGATCGATGACCACGCGGGCGTCGCCTTCGAGCCGTTCCAGCCGGGCGCTGCGCGGATCGGCGTCGGGCATGAGACCGGCCGCCATGGCGATGACCTCGGCGGCCGACTGCTCGTTCTTCAGCTCGTAGAGCGCCGGGCGGCGCACACGCCCGCCGACGCCGACGACGCGCCCGACGGGCGGCACGAAGATCACGTCGCCGGGCAGCAGCCGCGCGTCGCCGCTCGTGTCGCCGCGGAGTAGCAGATCGTACAAGTCGAGGCGCGCGACGACATTACCTTTGCGCTTCAGCTGGACGTCGCGCAGCGTGCCGACCGGCGTGATGCCGCCGCTCGCGAGGAGCGCGTTCGTGAGCGTCGCGAGACTGCTCACCGTGTAGGAGCCCGGGCGCGCCACTTCGCCGAGCACGAACACGCGAATCGAGCGCAGGCGCCCGAGGGTTACCGACGCCTGCGCGCCGATGAACTGGCGCGCCACGCGTCGCTTCAGCTCCTTCTCGAGCTCGGCGAACTCCATCCCCGCGACCCCGATCGGGCCGATCCCCGGAAAGAGCAGCGTGCCGTCGCGCGTCACCGTCAGCTCGTGCTCCACGTTCTCCTTGCCGACGAGCTGCACGATCACGGTGTCCCCCGGGCCGATCACGTAGTCCGCGGGTACCGGAATATCGGCGGCGGGCGCGAACGTGCGTTCCGGATCGGCGAACAGGTCGTGGCCGAAGCGCTCGAGCTCGGGCTCGATCGGCAAACGCTTGACGCGGACGCGCACGCCGCGCAGCGCCGGCTCGGCGGCGATGCGCTCCGCCGCCTCGGTTTCGTTCAGACCGGCGAGCACGAAGCGCCCTACGTTCGCGAGCGTCACCGCGCCCGCGTGGTCGAGCGTGAACACGGGATGCTCCGGCAGCCGCGCCGCGCGCAACGCCTCTTCCGACCTGGCCCGCTCGCGCTCGGCCGCCGCCTGCTCCGGCGGCGGCGGAAGACGGCGCGGTGCGGCGCGCGGTTCCCGCTCCTCGCGCTGCTCGATCGGCTCGAAGTGGATGAGCACGGTGTCGCCCGCGCGCAGCCGCGGCCCGCCGTCGGTCTCGCCCTCGAGCTTCGGCTCGGGTGTCCCCTGCCGCCGCGACGGCTCCTCCGGCGCCGGCTCCGCCGCGCGCGTCGGCGTCGCCGCCTGCTGCGCTTCTTCGGTCAGCGCCTTGCGCAGCAGCTCGCGCTGCGCGGCCGGGAGCCGCATCAGCATTTCCGCCTGCTGCGGCGTGATCTCGACGGAAGCCGCGTGCGCCCCGGCCGTCAGGACGACGGCGAGCAGTGCGCTCAGGCGTACGCCGCGCGGCATGTCGGATCGGTAGTAATTGTTATGGTCACGACGATTCGATACTACCGACGCCCGCTTCGCACTAACAATCAAGCGGAGTGGGGACTTAGCGCGCGAAGTCGGCGAAAGGCGCGCCTTCGAGCACGCCCGGACGCTCGACCAGCTCGTACAGATCGCCGGGCGACACCACCATCTGTCCGACATCGCGCGTGTAATCGGCGAGCGCGAGCGTCGCGCGCTCGCGCGTGTCGTACGTGAGCATCGAATTGAGCGGGATCGACATGAAGATCCCTTTGTCGCGATAGGGTTCCTCCGGTGTTCCCGGGCTCGTGACGTCCTTCGCGTCGGTCCACGTGTGCCACGCGCCGATCTCCACGCCCGAGCGGAAGCGGCGCTTGAGCTCGAGACGCACTCCTTCGTCGCGGGCCAGGAACCGCCCGAAGCGGGCGGTGGCAGTGACGCCGTAGGCGGGAAACCGGTAGTGCGCCGCCGCGAGCGCGGTGACCACGCGATAGTCCCTGAAGCCGAATGCCGATCCCGGAGCGCGCTGGCGCAGCGCGTCGACGCTCACGTCGAACGCCCAGTCGCCCCTCGCCGGGAGGTAGAGCGCCTGCGCGCCGGCGCCCGCGAACATTTCCTCGTAATAGCCGAGAGACATGCGGGCGTAGAGGCGCTCGTGCAGCATCGCGTACTTATTGAGCAGGAGGCTGTTGAGGCGCAGGCGGTCGCCGAGCCGGCGATACTCCCCGATGTCGGTGCGTACGTGCGGCAGCAGGCTGTTCGACGGACGGTCGATGTCGCTCACGTTCTCGAACAACGTGAGCCGCAGGGCGCCGTTGATCCAGAGGCCGCGCGCGAGCCGCCGCGCGTAGGCGCCGACGGCGAACGTGTCGTAGCGAAGCGGCGCGCCGGGCTCGTTGAAATGGATGCGCGCGCTGAATGGATGGAATGCCGCACCCTCGAGCGGCCCCGCGCGCCGGCGCGCTTCGAGAAACGCGTCGGGCGCGACCCGATCCGCCGTCGCATCCGTGTCGTTCTCGTCGAGCCACATGACCGGCTCGTGCCGCAGCTCGCGCGCGAGCGCGCTCGACGCGAAGGTCACGTCCGTACGCGCTTCGAGCTCCGCACGGCTCGCCCGCCCGGCGAAATAGCGCGCGAGCACGTCCGGGTCGCGGAAGACGTACGTCACGAACGGCTGTTCGCGCTCCGTGTAGCTGATGTGCAGCGCTTCGAGGTCCCTTGGCCCGAGGTGCAGCGCCGTCCGCGCCGCGCGCCCGACCGCGCGGCTCATCAGACTGATGCGTTCGTGCCCGAGCGCGAGCTCGAGGGTGCGCCCGCGCAGCCGTACACGCACGTCCACGTACCCCTGCTGCTCGAGCGTGCGGGCGAGCGCCTGTGCATGGCGGCCGTCGCCCGCCCAGTCCGCCGCGCTCGCGCGCTCCTGCGGCGCGTCGTACGG
>DATCLR010000004.1:0-5096 GCA_036563785.1 Burkholderiales bacterium
GCCCGCGAGCACCGGCATCGCCAGGAGCAGCAGGAACGCGGTGATGAGCCAGGTCCAGGCGAACATCGGCATCTTCATGAGCGTCATGCCCGGGGCGCGCATGTTGAGGATCGTCGCGATGACGTTGATCGCGCCGAGCACGGACGAGATGCCCATCATGTGGATCGCGAAGATCGCCATATCGACCCCGATTCCGCCCTGGATCGAGAGCGGCGGATACAGCGTCCAGCCGGTGGCCGGCGCTCCTCCGGCATCCTGCAGGAACAGGGTCGACAGCAGCAGCGCGAACGCGAACGGCAGGATCCAGAACGACCAGTTGTTGAGGCGCGGCAGCGCCATGTCGGGCGCGCCGATCATGAGCGGGAGTTGCCAGTTCGCCAGACCCACGAACGCCGGCATCACCGCGCCGAAGATCATGACCAGCGCGTGCATCGTGGTCATCTGGTTGAAGAAGTGCGGATCCGTGATCTGCAGGCCCGGCTGGAACAGCTCGCTGCGGATCACGAGCGCCATGACGCCACCGACGAAGAACATCAGCAGCGAGAACAGCAGATACAGCGTGCCGATGTCCTTATGGTTGGTGGTAAAGAGCCACCGGGTGATGCCTGTCGGATGCTCGTCGTGATGATGGGCGGCAGTTGCCATGGTCGTTCTCCTCTTCAACCGTGCTACTTGCGTGCGGCCTTGACCTGCGCGGGCTGCACCAGATCGCCGGTCTTGTTGCCGAAGCTGTTGCGCTCGTACGTAACGACGGCGGCGATGTCGGCGTCGCTCAGCTGCGCGCCGAACGCCTGCATCGCCGTGCCGGGCTTACCGTTCAGCACGATGTCGATGTGCGCGTCCACCGGGCCGGTCGCGATCTTGCCGCCGGCGAGCTTCGGGAACGGCCCGACGCCCTCGCCGTTCGCGCCGTGGCAGGCGGCGCAGGTCTGATACACCTGCTTGCCGCGCGCCATCAGCTCTTCCATCGTCCAGGTCTTGTCCGCGCTCGCGGCTTCAGCGGCTGCCTGTTGCTTCTGCGCGACGACCCACTTGTCGAACTCTTCCGACGTCACGGCGTTGACGACGATCGGCATGAAGCCGTGGTCCTTGCCGCAGAGCTCCGCGCACTGGCCGCGGTACACGCCGGGCTTGTCGATGGTCATCCAGGCGTCGGTCAGGAAACCGGGGATCGCGTCCTTCTTCACGCCGAACTCGGGCACCCACCAGGCGTGGATCACGTCGTTCGCCGTGAGCAGCAGCCGGACTTTCTTGCCGACGGGCACCACCATCGGGTTGTCGACCTCGAGCAGGTAGTTCTCGCCCTTCTCGGCCTTGCCCTCGATCTGCTCGCGCGGCGTCGAGAGGTTGCTGAAGAAGCTGACGCCGTGGTCGGGATATTCGTACTGCCACCGCCACTGGTAGCCGGTGATCTTGATCGTCATGTCCGACTTGGTGGTGTCCACCATCTCGATCAGCGTCGCGGTGGAGGGAATCGCCATTCCGACCAGGATGAGGAACGGAATGATCGTCCAGAGCACCTCGAGCTTCGCGTTGTCGTGGAACGTAGCCGGCTTCACCCCGCGGCTCTTGCGGTGCATCACGATCGAGTAAAGCATCAAGCCGAACACGATCACGAAGATCACCGCGCAGATGATCATGATCACGTTGTGCAGCTTAAGGATCTCGCTCCCGATGCGCGTGACCGGCGGCGGCAGATTCATCTTGTAATCGGCGGCGGCCAGAGCCGGCAGCAGCGCCGGACCGACGGCGGCGATCAGGCGGGACCACAGACCGCGACGGCTTCGGCTACGGACAAAGCGCATTACTCGTCTCCCCGTTATCTGAATGAGTATTCCGGCGCGGCTGATGCCGCGCGTCCAGCAGCGCCTCGAGCTCGCGTGCGATCATCGCACGGTCGGCTTCGTTGACGCCTTCGGCAAGGCTTACGTACTTACCGTGAGAACCGATCAGCAGCCGCGGCGATCCGTCGGCGCTCGCTTCCCGCCGCAGCCGTACCCAGGCGCGCGGAAATTCGTGCCGCGATACCGTTCTTCCGAAGCGGCGCACGACCCACACGCGTTCTCCGTCGAGCGCGACCAGCTCGCAATCGTCCATATGGGAGTAGAACCAGCGGCACAGCGCGCCTGCGATGACGATCTGCAACAGCGCGAACGGCAGCACCGGCCAGGCGCCGGCCAGAGTGGCGACGAGGCCGGTGAACAGCGCCGCCACGGTCAGTGCGACGAACAGCGCGGACACGCCTTCGACAGACAGGGAGCGATTCGGACGGATGACGAGGCTTGCGTTCGCCGCCTCGTATGCACTCCCCACGAGATTCACAGGCAGCATCAAGACCGACTACTCGTACAAGCGCTCAGGTGGATGGACAGGCAAGCCCGCGGAAACAAGGGTCGCGCGTCGGCGCGCGCGCAAGCTATCACAAACACTATAGAGTCGCAATGATACGTAGCAAGGTTCGCGCGCGTTCAGAGCGCTGTATATCGCACCAAATTGATCAGAAATTGCGCGCATGCCGCCGTAGCCTTTGTCGTTGCGTGTCTCGCAACGCCGTGCACGAGCAGCGGCGGAGGGGATGAGATGCGCAGCCGTGCTGCTCGGGAAGGGAAACGCAGAGAGAACAGCACCGAGGCGCAGCGACACGCACGAGGCGAAATCCGGTAATCGCTTTCTTCCGCGCAGCCGCGGTACCGCCGTCCTGCGTACACCCGCTTCCCGCCCTCCGCCCCGCATTCCGGGCGCGGTTCGCCCGCAACAGGCGAGCCCGCAGGGTCACCTGCGTCCCCGCCGAATCTCGCTGACCGGAACGGTCGCCGTCGTTGCGCCGGGAATCCGCCGGTGTTTCGGCGCCCAGGCGTGGCCGTATACCACTTCGACGGTCGCAGGAATGCGCCCGCCGACTTCGCGGGACGCGTACGCGGCCTCGAAACGTGCGAAGCGCCTGCGCCCCGTCAGACTGCGCCGCCGATCGCGCTCGATGTTCTGGGCGCCGAGCGCTTTGAGCTCGCGCAGCACGTCGCGCACGCTCGTGTACGTATAGACGTAGCGCTCGACGTCCATCACCGGATTCGCAAAGCCGGCGTGCACCAGCGCGTCGCCCACGTCGTGCATGTCGAGGAAGGTGCGCACGTGCACGGTGTCGTCGACCGCCGCCCACGCCTCGCGCAGTTCGCGCAGCGTATCCGGACCCAGGCTTGAGAAGACGAGCAGACCCTCGGGCCGCAGCACCCGGAGGAATTCCGGGAACACGGCCGCCGGGTCGTACCAGGGCAGGAGCAGATTCGAGAGCACGAGATCGAAGCTGCCGTCGGGAAACGGCAACCGCTCGGGGTCGCCGGCCGCGAAGCGCGAGCGCGCGAACCAGCCGGCGCGGCGGCGCGCGGCGGCAGCCATGGCGGGCGACGGATCGAGGCCGAAGACCGCGGCACCGCGATAGCGCCGCGACAGCGCACGGACAGCGTACCCCGTGCCCGAGCCGACATCGAGGATGCGGGCGGGCACCATGCGCACGACGTCGAGCCGTTCGATGAGCTCGTCCGCGAGCGCGCGGCTCAGCACCGCCGCGGCATCGAAAGTGGCTACCGCCTGGTCGCGCTGGCGGCGAAGCTGACGCTTCTCGCCGGGGGTGAGCCGGAGGCCGGAAGGCGGCGTAGGATGGAGCACGAAAGTAGGGGCCGAAGGAAAAAGCCGATCATCCGGGTCGGGGATGCGCCCATAGTATAAGTAAGCGGCGGGGCGTACGAGCGCCGACCTCACCGGCGCCGGACGGGCGCGGGGACGGGATGATCGGAAGAGACTTCTTAAGAAGCCGGCTGGAGCGGGCGATCGACTGGCTGCTGCCTTCCGAATGCGCGCTTTGCGGCGCCGCGATCGCCTCGCGGGCGGACCTCTGCGATGGCTGCGAGCGTTCCCTCCCCCGGCTCGACGGATGCTGCAGCCGCTGCGCTGTCCCGCTCGAGGTTGCCGCTCCGGACGCCCTCTGCGGCCAATGCCAGCAGCAGCTGCCGCCCTACGACTCGGTGCACGCTCCCTTCCGCTACGCTCCGCCGCTCGACCGGCTGGTTCAGGGCGCCAAGTACCACGGCCGCCTCGATTGGCTGCAGCTGCTCGGGCGCCGGCTCGCCCGGCACGTCGCTTCGCGGCGCGGGGACGTCGACGCCGCGGTTGCGGTTCCGCTGCACCCCACGCGGCTGCGCGAGCGAGGCTACAACCAGTCCGTCGAGCTGCTGCGTGTGCTGGGCGCCGAGCTCAATCTTGCCGCGCGCGCTCCGCTCGAGCGGGTTCGCGCGACGCCGCCGCAGGCGCAGCTTTCGAGCGCCGCGCGGCGGCGCAACGTCCGGGGCGCATTCGTCTCGATGGCCCGGCTGGAGGGTCTGCGGCTCGCGCTCGTCGACGACGTGATGACGAGCGGCGCCACCGTGGAAGAGGCGACGCAATGTCTGCTCGACGCCGGCGCAGCGAGCGTCGAGGTGTGGGTGGTAGCCCGCGCCTAGCCGCGCCTACCGCGGCTTCCGGTATCGCTAGTGCTTCTCACCGAGCGCCGCGAGGCGCTGCTGCGTGTAGCGCGCGAGCATTTCGCTCAACCCGGCTTCGCGTGCACGCCGATATGCATCGCGCGCAGCGTCAGACCGTCCGACGGCTTCCATCGAGATCGCGAACCCGAGCCAGGTGCGGCCGTTGCGGCCGTCGAGGGCGAGCGCGCGTTCGTACGCTTTCACGGCATCGGCGTGACGCCCGGCACGCTGGTAGAGCAAGCCGAGAAGTGCGCTGAACTCGGCGTCACCGGATTCCGCGGGTGTGGCGCTCTCGAGCACCGCAAGCGCCTTCGCCTCGGCACCCTGGTCGAGATAAGCGCGCGCGAGCAGGCGCGCAAAAACGTACTGGTTCGGCAATTCCTCCACCCCTTACGGTGCCGCCCGAGCAAAGCCTCCCTCGCGGAGTCGCCTGTGATCGTAACTCTCGAGCGGCCGCCCTTCCGAGCGAGCGGCGCTGCGCTGCCCGTGCAGCCACTATACGCAGGTGCGCGAGACATGCGAACCGGCGAGACGGTCGTCGAGCAACACCAGCTCGTCTGGTCCGGACAATGGGATTGGCCG
>DATCLR010000011.1:0-25903 GCA_036563785.1 Burkholderiales bacterium
GGCGATGGCGGTGCGCTGCTGCATGCCGCCCGAGAGTTCGAAGGGATAGCGCGCCGCGGCGTCGCGGAGGCCGACGCGCTCGAGATACTCGTGCGCCCGTGCGCGGCGCGCGCTGCGCGCGAGCCCCGGGTGGCGCTTGCCGACCGCCTCCGCGACGTTGTCCGCGACGGTCATCCACGGAAACAGCGCGTAGTGCTGGAACACGACGGCGCGGTCGGTGCCGGGGCCGGCGACCGGCCGCCCGGCGGCCGAGATGCGGCCGCGGGCGGGGCTTTCGAGCCCGGCGATGAGGCGCAGCAGCGTGGACTTGCCCGATCCGCTCGGACCGAGGAGCGCGACGAACTCGCCTTCGGCCACCGCCAGGTTGATCCCGGACAGGACCTCCTCGCGGTCGTAGGCGAACGTCAGCCCCTCGATGCGCAGGGTGTTGCCGCCGGCGGTCACGCGGGGTTTCTCGCGGCTTCGGCCTTGAGCTTCTCCTGCCAGAAGCGCTCGCTCGGCTGCTCCGCGGCGAGGCTGCGAAGGGCGCGGCGATAGATTTCCGGCGCGAAGATCGGATCCACGGGCCGCGAGCCGTCGATGAATTCGGACGACACCAGCGTGTTCCAGAACTGCCTGGTGCCCCGCACGTTCGGGTCGGTTCCCTGCTCGAGGTGCGGCGAGTAGTAGCCGGCCTCGAGGATGTCACGGTCTAGTTTCACGTACTTCGCGATGGCGTCGATGGTCTCCTTGCGGTTTTCCGCCGCGAACTTCTCGGCCCTGAGGATGGCGCGCACGAACTTCTCGAGCGTGGCCGAATCCTGGAGCTTCGCCGACTTCACCACCAGCCGGCAGCACGGATGACCGGGGCTCAGCTCGCCGGAGCGGATCACCACCTTGAGGCCTTGCCGTTCCGCGCGGATATCGTGCGGCCCCCAGACGACGCCGGCATCGACCTGCCCGGACTTCACGGCCTCGGTCACTGCCGGCGGGCTCTTCAGCTCGAAGATCTGCACGTCCTTGCGCCAGTCGAGATCGGCTTCCTTGAGGGCGCCGCGCAGCACGGCGTCGCCCGTGGCGAGGCGCACGGTGGCGATCTTCTTGCCCTTGAGGTCGGCGACGGTGCGTATCGTCTTCGCCTTCTCGGCGGTCGTGATGATCGCGGCGTCCTCGCCCATGATCCCGCCGATAATCCTGAGGTCCGCACCGCGCGCGTAGTGCACGAGCGGCGCGGTGGTGCCGAAGGCGCCGATGTCGAGCTTGCCGGCGACGACGGCGTTCAGCCCGTCGGCGGAATTGATGAACTCGATAAGCTCGACCTGCAGGCCCTCCTGCTCGAAGAAGCCCTGCTCCTTGGCGACGAAGAACTTGGCGTGGCCCGTGACCGGGAGGTAGCCGACCTTAAGCGGTTCGGCGGATGCCGCGCCCGCTGCGAGCGCGATGCCGGCCAGGCCGGCGCGAAGTACCCGTTTCAACTGCATACTGCCGCTCCTGTTACGCGTGGATTCTCGAAAGGTGAGCAACAGCGGGAGAAAGTAGCGGTTCTTCGTAGTAACGAGAAATAATGAAACATGCATTGAAAATCCCTGCGAGTAATAAGAGCAATGTCGCGAGCGCCGATGTGAGACGAGGCACGATGTCGTGAAGAGCGCCGTGCGGCGTTGCGGGACGGATACGACGGCGAGCACGCCGTGAAGCGCTTCCGGGTACGGCGCGAAATACCTACACTGCGGGGGATCGGCGGAGCGAACTTGGAGAAGAAGGCGCGCGTGGCATGCGAAACCGGGGCGCGCGCCAAGCATGTGGACGGAGGCGAACCATGCCCGAGCTACCGGAGGTCGAAATATTCCGGCGCCGCTTCGCGGCGAACGCGCTGCGCCGGCGTATCGACGCCGTCGGCGCGCAGCGGGCGGGAGTCCTCGACGGCATCTCGGCGCGCCAGTTCTCCGCGCGCCTGATCGGGCGGCGCTTCACCGGAGTCGCCCGACACGGCAAACGGCTCTACTGCCGGCTCGACCGCAACGGCTGGATGGCCGTGCACTTCGGCCTCACCGGCGACCTCGTCCCGTACCGCGACCGCGAGCCGGAGCCCGCGTTCGCGCGCGTGGTGATCGATTTCGCCGGCGGCACCCGGCTCGCCTACGTCAACCGCCGCATGATCGGGCGCATCGGCTTCGTCGAGGATCCGGCGCGCGACGTGGAGGCGAAGGGCCTCGGGCCGGACGCGCTCGACCCGAAACTCACGGCGGCGACGTTTCGGGCGCGCGTCGGTGCGAAGCGCGGCCCGATCAAGGCGGTGCTCATGGACCAGGCCGTGATCGCGGGCATCGGCAACGAGTACTCGGACGAGATCCTCTTCCAGTGCCGCCTGCACCCGCTGACGCCGGCCCATACGCTCGATGCGCGGGCGCTCGGGCGCCTGTTCCGGGCGACCCGCCGTGTGCTCGAGAAGTCGATCGCGGTCGGCGCCGATCACGAGAAGCTCCCGCGGACCTACCTGCTGCGCGCCCGGCGTGCGGGCGCCCCGTGTCCGCGCTGCGGCGGCAAGGTCGCACGGCTTCACATCGGGGGGCGGAGCGGGTATTTTTGTCGCAGTTGTCAGCGGAAGACGGGATCGGAATAGCGGGACCGCTTTTGCGCACCCAGGCGGCCAGGCCGGGGGCGGTTTCCACACGATCACCCGGGGGCATCAGGGAGCCCACCGACGCACGCGCCGAAGCGCGATTCAAACTAAGCACACCCTAAGGACAAGCCGTACACCAGCGGTCCTCACGCTTCCCTCGCCGAAGCGGTTCCGGTCCGTGTGACTCAAGTCGATTTTTGCTTGTGTCTACGGAGGAACTCATGAAGATCGCACAAGTTGCTCCCCTTTATGAGAGCGTACCGCCGAAGCTATACGGCGGCACCGAGCGCGTCGTCTCCTACCTGACGGAGGAGCTGGTGCGCCAGGGCCACGACGTCACCCTGTTCGCGGCGGGCGATTCTTCTACCCGGGCGCGGCTCGAGGCCGTGGGCGCGCGGGCGCTGCGTCTCGATCCGGGCTGCGTCGATCCGCTTGCGCACCATATGATGCTCCTCGATCGGGTGCTCGAGGCGGCGGACGAGTTCGACATCATCCATTTCCACACCGACTATCTGCATTTTCCGCTTGCCCGCTGGCTGCGGGTGCCGCACGTGACCACGCTGCACGGCCGGCTCGACATTCCGGACCTGAAGCCGCTCTACAGGCACTTCGCCCGGGTGCCGGTGATCTCGATCAGCAACGCCCAGCGCAAGCCCCTGGCGTTCGCGAACTGGGTGGCGACGGTCTACCATGGCCTTCCGGAGGAGCAGTACGTGTTCCAGCCGAAGCCCGGGAAGTACCTGGCGTTTCTCGGACGCATCTCGCCCGAGAAGCGTCCCGATCGCGCGATCGAGATCGCGCGCCGCGCCGGGATCCCGCTCAAGATCGCGGCCAAGGTGGACAAGGCGGACCGCGCGTACTTCGAGGCGCGGATCAAGCCGCTGCTCGACGGGCCGGGCGTCGAATACATCGGCGAGATCGGCGACCACGAGAAGTCGGAGTTCCTGGGCAACGCCTGCGCGCTGCTCTTCCCGATCGACTGGCCGGAACCTTTCGGCCTCGTGATGATCGAAGCGCTCGCCTGCGGCACGCCGGTGATCGCCTGGCCGCACGGGTCGGTGCCCGAGGTGCTGCGCGACGGGGAAACGGGCTTCCTCGTGCAGAGCATCGACGAGGCGGTGCGGGCGGTGGAGCGCCTCGATAGCCTTAGCCGCGTGCACTGCCGGCAGGTGTTCGAGCGTCGCTTCTCGGTACGGCGCATGGCGCGCGACTACCTCGAGGCCTACGAGGCCGTATCGGCGGCGACGCCGCTGCAGCAGATCGTTGCATGACCGGAGATCCCCAGGAGCTCGTACAGATCGACAACCGCTGGTACGTGCTCGCGACGTCGTCGCGCGCCGACGACCGGACGCGGGTGCTCAAGCACGGCGAAACGTTCGGTCTGTTCGATCGCTACGGGGACATCCAGCAGCATCAGGGTCCCGGCGAGCAGGGTCTGTACCACCAGGGAACCCGCTTCCTGTCGCACTTCGAGCTGACCGTCAACGGCCGCCGGCCGCTGCTGCTCAACTCGACGGTGAAGCAGGACAACAGCCTGCTCGTCGTGGATCTCACCACGCCCGAGCTCGCCGGAGGCGACGGGGCG
Organism: Burkholderiales bacterium; assembly: GCA_036563785.1. Taxonomy (GTDB): domain Bacteria; phylum Pseudomonadota; class Gammaproteobacteria; order Acidiferrobacterales; family Sulfurifustaceae; genus JACQFZ01. Next base: position 4,188 of record DATCLR010000011.1, read on the forward strand.
GCGATCCGCAAGAGCACGCTCCACATCTTTCGTGCCAAGCTGCTGCACGAGAGCGTGCACTACGAGCACCTGCGCCTCCACAACTACGACGACAAGCCGATCGAGGTCCGCCTGCGGCTGCACTTCGCCGCCGACTACGCCGACATCTTCGAGGTGCGCGGCGTGTCGCGCCGCCGCCGCGGGCGGCTGCTCCCGCCCGAGTGCGGGGAGCGGCAGCTCGTATTCGCCTACGAGGGTCTCGACGGCGTGATGCGCCGGACCCGCATCGCGGTCGATCCGGCGCCGCGCTGCGTCGCCGACGGCGAGATCGAATACGAGCTGCGGCTCGCGCCCGGGGCCCAGCGCGAGATCTACGTCACCATCGCGTGCGAGGTGGGCGGCGAGCGCCCGCCGATGCTCTTCTACGTGGACGCGCTCAATCGCGTGCAGTCCGAGGCGGCGGCGTACCGCCAGTCCGTCGGCCACATCTTCACCTCGAACGAGCAGTTCAACGACTGGCTCAACCGGGCGCTCGCCGATCTGCGGATGCTCATGACCGAAACCCCGCACGGCCCGTACCCGTACGCGGGCGTGCCCTGGTACAGCACCCCGTTCGGGCGCGACGGCATCATCACGGCGCTGCAGGTGCTGTGGCTCGACCCGACGCTTGCACGCGGCGTGCTCGGGTTTCTCGCGGCGCACCAGGCGACGGAGGAAGACCCGGCGCGCGACGCCGAGCCGGGGAAGATCGTGCACGAGATGCGCCGCGGCGAGATGGCGGCGCTCGGCGAGGTGCCGTTCGCGAAGTACTACGGCACGGTCGATGCGACGCCGCTCTTCGTCATGCTCGCGGGCGAGTACTACGACCGCACCGGCGACACGCCCTTCATCGAGGCGCTCTGGCCGCACATCGAGCGCGCGCTCGCCTGGATCGACACCTACGGCGATCGCGACGGCGACGGGTTCGTCGAGTACATGCGGCACAGCGCCGACGGTCTCGTGCACCAGGGCTGGAAGGACTCGGACGACTCCGTATTCCATGCCGACGGCACGCTCGTGCGCGGGCCGATCGCGCTCTGCGAGGTGCAGGGCTACGTGTACGCGGCCAAGCGCGCCGCGGCGCGGCTCGCCGCCGCGCTGGGGCGGAGCGAGCGCGCGCAGGCGCTCGAAGCCTCGGCCGCCGAGCTCAAGAAGCGCTTCAACCGCGCGTTCTGGGACGAGGAGCTCGGGACGTTCGTGCTCGCGCTCGACGGCGACAAGCGGCCCTGCCGGGTGCTCGCCTCGAACGCGGGGCACGCGCTCTACACCGGCATCGCCGACGAGGCGTACGCGCGCCGCGTGGCCGACCTCCTGCTCTCGCCGCGCTTCTACACGGGCTGGGGCATCCGCACGCTCGCCGACACCGAACGGCGCTACAACCCGATGTCCTACCACAACGGCTCGGTCTGGCCGCACGACAACGGCATCGTGGCCATGGGCCTCGGGCGCTACGGCTTCAAGGAGCACGTGCTCAAGCTCCTCACCGGACTCTTCGATGCGAGCATCGCGCTCGAGCTGCATCGGCTGCCCGAGCTCTACTGCGGCTTCGAGCGGCTGTCGGGGCAGGGGCCGACGCTCTATCCGGTGGCGTGCCTGCCGCAGGCGTGGGCGAGCGGCGCGGTCTTCCACATGCTCCAGGCCTGCCTCGGGCTCACGTTCGGTCCGGAAAGGCCGCAGCTGCGCTTCAATCATCCGCTGCTGCCCGAGTATCTGCACTGGATCGAGATCAGGAACATGCGCTTCCGCGACGGCGCGGTGGATCTCATCATCCGCCGCCACCCGCACGACGTCGGTATCAACGTGCTGCACAAGCGGGGCAACATCGAGGTGGCGGTGCTCGTCTAAGCGGGCGTCCCGCGCCCGCCGCGCGCGAGACCGCGCTCGGCGCCCCGGCAACTCGTCGATCTCCTCGGACCATCGGGCCTCGAACGCGCTGCCCAGCGGGCGCGCACCCGCTTCCGGTGAGCGGGCTTTGACAAGCGCATGCGTTGCGGCGACCCTGCGCTCGTCAGGGAGAAATAGGGGAGAGAAGCGGCGCATGGGCCAGACCATCATCGTTGGCGGCGGCATCTCGGGGCTCGCGACGGCGTGGTTCCTGCGCCGGCGCGGCGTCGCCGTGACGGTGCTCGAAGCCGGAGCCGAGCCGGGCGGAACCATTCGCACGATCGTGCGCGACGGCTTCCTGATCGACGCCGGGCCGACGTCCACGTTGAACCGCGGCGGCGCGCTCGACGAGCTGATCGCAGGGCTCGGGCTCGAGGGCGAGGTGCTCGAGGCCGATCGGCGGGCGGCACGCTACATCGTGAAGAACGGCACGCTCGTGCCGCTGCCGACCGGGCCGGTGAGCTTCGTGCGCACACCGCTCTTCAGTGCGCGCGCCAAGCTCCGGCTCCTGGCGGAGCCGCTGCACGGCCGCGCGGCGGAGGAGGAGTCGATCGCCCAGTTCGTGCGCCGCCGCCTGGGGCCGGAGTTCCTCGACTGGGTGGTCGATCCGTTCGTCTCGGGCGTCTATGCCGGCGATCCCGAGAAGCTCTCGGTGCGCGCCGCCGTGCCCCGGCTCTACGCGCTCGAAGCCCGCCACCGCTCGCTTTTCGTCGGGGCGCTCGCGGCCGCGTTTCGCGGCCGCGGCGGCGGGGCGCAGCCGCGCGGGCGCCTCATCGCGTTTCGCGGCGGCATGCAGACGCTGCCGCGGGCGATCGGCGCTGCGCTGGGCGACGCGCTTCGACTGAGCTCGCCGGTTCACGCGATCGAGCGCACGGCCGACGGGACCTGGCTCGCGCGGGCGGCGTCCGGCGACTATCGCGGGGACACGCTCGTGCTCGCCGTTCCGGCGGCCCGCGCCGCGGAGCTTCTCGCGCCCGTCGATCCGGAGATCGCTGCGCTGCTGCGCGCGATTCCCTATCCGCCGGTCGCCTCGGTCGCGCTCGGCTTCGCGGAGGAGCAGATCGGCCGGCGGCTCGCCGGGTTCGGTGCGCTGCTCCCGCGGCGGCTGCAGCGGGAGACGCTCGGCGTCATCTTTTCTTCGGCGCTTTTTTCGGGCCGCGCGCCGCCCGGCAAGGTGCTGCTCACCGCCTTCATCGGGGGCGCGCGCAATACCGCCGTTCGGGGCGTTCCGGAGTCGGAGCTGGCCGAGCGGGTCCTCGCGGACCTGGCGCCGCTCCTCGACATCCACGGCCGTCCGATCCTGGCGCACGTCACCCGCTGGGACGAGGCCATCCCGCAGTACGAGCTCGGCCACGGGGAGCGGATCGCGCGCCTCAAGGCGGCGCTGCGCCGCTGGCCGGGGCTGCAGCTGCGCGCCAACTGGAGCGACGGCGTCTCGCTCGCCGATTCGGTGAGCGCCGCCGTGGCGCAGGCGGCTGCGCTCGTGGAGGGGCAGGGGATGCGGGCGGCCACGGGAGAGGACGGCGCTTGAAATAGCGCGCTACAATCCCACCTTACTGCTTCATATCAGGCTTCGGCCCGACCCATGACGGCATTGCTCAAGATTTCCATCCCGCCGGTTGTCGCCCCCAGGACCGACGACGTGCTCGCCGAGCGACCGCCGCTGACGCCGCCCGAGCGCGAGGCGCTGCGCAACCGCATCAAACGGCTGCTTCGCGAGCAGAACGCGGTGCTGGTCGCGCACTACTACGTGGACGCCGAGATCCAGCGGCTGGCCGAGGAAACCGGCGGGCACGTGTCGGACTCGCTCGACATGGCGCGGTTCGGCTACGAGCACCCGGCGAAGACGCTCGTCGTCGCGGGCGTCCGGTTCATGGGGGAGACCGCGAAGATCCTGAGCCCGGAGAAGCGCGTGCTGATGCCGGTGCTCGAAGCCGAGTGCTCGCTCGACCTGAGCTGCCCGGCCGACCAGTTCGTGCCGTTCGCCGATGCGCACCCCGACCGGGTCGTGGTCGTGTACTCGAACACCAGCGCCGCCGTCAAAGCGCGTGCCGACTACGTGGTCACCTCGTCGATCGCGGTGAAGCTCGTCGAGCACCTGCACCGGCAGGGGATGAAGATCCTCTGGGCGCCGGACAAGCACCTCGGCGCCTACGTGCAGTCGGTCACGGGCGCGGACATGGTGCTCTGGCCGGGGTCGTGCGTGGTGCACGACGCGTTCAAGGCCGAAGCGCTGATCCAGCTCAAGCAGGAGCACCCGGACGCGGGCGTGCTCGTGCATCCGGAATCGCCCGCCGCCGTCATCGCGCTCGCGGACGCCGTCGGCTCGACCAGCCAGCTCATCGAGGCCGCGAAGAGGCTCCCGCACAAGAAGTTCATCGTCGCGACCGACAGCGGCATCTTCTACAAGATGCAGCAGGCGGCGCCGGAAAAGGTGCTGCTCGAAGCACCGACGATGGGCAAGGGCGCGACCTGCCAGTCCTGCGCGCACTGCCCGTGGATGGCGATGAACAGCCTGCAGAGCGTCGCGCACGTCCTCGAGACCGGCGCGAACGAGATTCACATCCCCGAGGACATCCGCGTGAAGGCGCTGCGCGCCACCGAGCGCATGCTCGAGTTCGCAAGGCTGATCAAGAGCCCGACCGCCGGCGACGCGTAATCCTGGCCGCCGCGCAGCCGCGGCGGGACGGGCGTTTCCGCACGCCGGAGGCGCCAGTTCTCCGGAGGCCCCGGGTAGCGTTCAGACGAGCGCTCCGAGACCGCTTCGCTGCGCTCGCAATGACATCGACGGTTAGCCGCGGCTGTCATTGCGAGGAGCGGAGCGACGAAGCAATCTCGGAAGCTTCGCAGGCAGCTTCCGAAAGCCGTCCCCGGCATCCGATATCTGTGCCAACTACTTCGTGCGTGTGGCGTGATCGTGCAGCACCTTCGCCACGCACGCGGTGAGCTTCTTCGCCATCGGAATGTGCAGGAACTCGTTCGGGCCGTGGGCGTTCGAGTGGGGGCCGAGGACGCCGGTGATGACGAACTGCGCCTCCGGGAACTTCTCGCCGAGCATCGCCATGAACGGAATCGTGCCGCCTTCGCCCATGTACACGGCATCGCGGCCGTAGAAGGTCCGAGACGCTTCCTGCAGGGACTTCGCCAGCCACGGCGCGAGCGCCGGCGCGTTCCAGCCGGTCGCGGCCTGATCGGCGACGAACTCCACTTTCGCACCGTACGGCGGATCCTTCTCGAACAGCTCCTTCAGCGCGGCCGCCGCGCGTTCGCCTCTCACCGTGGGCGGCAGGCGCAGCGAGACTTTCACCGCCGTCTGAGGACGCAGCACGTTGCCGGCGTTCTGCAGCGCCGGCAGCCCGTCGGCGCCGGTGATCGAGAGCGCCGGACGCCAGGTGCGGTTCAGCACCAGCTCAGCGAGGTCCCCGGCCATCGGACGCGCGCCCGGCACGAACGGAAACTTGCCGTGCACCTGGTCGCCGAGAACGGCGGCGGCCGCGCGGGCCTGCTCGCGGCGCTCCGCCGGGATCTCCGCATGAAACACCTCGGGCAGGATGCGCCCGGTCTTCTCGTCTTCCAGGCGGCTGAGAAGCTCGCGGATCACGCGGAAGCTCGACGGCACGATGCCGCTCGCATCGCCCGAGTGCACGCCTTCGGTCAGCACCTGCGCGCGCAGCACGCCGTTCGCGAGCCCGCGGAGCGACGTCGTGCACCAGAGCTGCTCGTAGTTGCCGCACCCGGAATCGAGGGCGACGACGAGGCTCGGCTTGCCGATGCGGTCGGCGAGCGCGTCGATGTAATAGGGCAGGTCGTAGCTGCCGCTCTCCTCGCAGGCCTCGATCAGCACCACGCAGCGGGCGTGCGGGAGCTGCTGCTCCTGCAGCGCGCGGATCGCCGCGAGGCAGGCGAACGCGGCGTAGCCGTCGTCGGCGCCGCCGCGGCCGTAGAGCTTGTCGCCGCGCAGCACCGGCTTCCACGGCCCCAGGTCCGGATCCCACCCGGTCATCTCCGGCTGCTTGTCGAGGTGACCGTAGAGCAGCACCACCTCGCCGCTCTCGCCGGGGATGTCCATGAGAATGAGCGGCGTCCGGCCTTCCGGCCGCAGCACTTCGAGCTGCATGCCGCGGATCGGCTGGGCGCGGCACCACTTCTCGATGAGGGCGACCGCGTCGTCCATGTAGCCGTGCTCGCGCCACCCGGGGTCGAAGTGGGGCGACTTGTTCGGAATGCGGATGTACTCGATGAGCTGCGGGACGATGCTGTCGTCCCAGAGCGCGTCGATGAAGCGGGAAGCCGCAGTCGGGTTCATCGGGCCTGTGTGAATCGTGGATGCCGGGATCTTTTCTACCGCAGCCGCCCGGCGAACACAAAGGCCGCCGCGACCCTCGGCGCGCGCTGGCTTTGCGCCGGGGCGCGCGCAGTCCTTTCAGCGTCGGTCGTTCGGGAGCTCCGGAACGGGGCCGTTCGATCGCCGCACGCCGACGGAGATCGTCTCCCGAACGTCCACCCGCTTTGCGCACCGGCGTGAATCCCGATAACAAGCGCTCGAACCGCGCCATCCGAGTGCATTCAGGGATGCGTAGCGCGCCAACGCAGTGCGCCTTCGCGGTCGCGTCGCGGGCGACGGGCGCGAAATGCGTTGCGAATCCTGCCGTTAGGCGTTTGGCATAGCGATTGCTGTCGCCGCTTTCGAGGGCGTGCGTACGTCTTTCGCGCGCGGGCTCATCAACCCGAACTACCACCAGGAGGAAAGATGAAAAGCGATGCGACATTCGGCCGCCGCCGCGGCTGGCGGCGGATGGTGCTCGGCGCGGCGGCGGCACTCGGGCTCGCCGCTTCGGCCGTGGCGCAGGCCGCCGACACGATCAAGGTCGGCATCCTGCATTCGCTGTCCGGCACCATGGCGATCAGCGAAACGGTGCTGAAGGACGTCGCGCTCATGACGATCGAGGAGATCAACGCGCAGGGCGGCGTGCTCGGCAGGAAGCTCGAGCCCGTGGTCGTCGACCCGGCGTCGAACTGGCCGCTGTTCGCGGAGAAAGCGCGCCAGCTCCTCGCGCAGGACAAGGTGGCCGTCGTCTTCGGCTGCTGGACGTCGGTGTCGCGCAAGTCGGTGCTGCCGGTCTTCGAGGAGCTGAACGGGCTGCTCTTCTATCCGGTGCAGTACGAAGGCGAAGAGCTTTCGAAGAACGTGTTCTACACCGGCGCGGCGCCGAATCAGCAGGCGATTCCGGCGGTCGAGTACCTGATGAGCGAGGAGGGCGGCGGCGCCAAGCGCTGGTTCCTGCTCGGCACCGACTACGTGTACCCGCGCACCACGAACAAGATCCTGCGCGCGTTCCTGAAGAGCAAGGGCGTCGCCGACAAGGACATCGAGGAGGTGTACACGCCGTTCGGGCACACGGACTACCAGACCATCGTCGCGAACATCAAGAAGTTCGCGGCCGGCGGCAAGACCGCCGTGGTGTCGACCATCAACGGCGACTCGAACGTGCCGTTCTACAAGGAGCTCGCCAACCAGGGCCTGAAGGCGAAGGACGTGCCGGTGGTCGCGTTCTCGGTCGGCGAGGAAGAGCTGCGCGGCGTCGACACCCGGCCGCTCGTGGGGCACCTCGCGGCGTGGAACTACTTCATGTCGCTCAAGAACCCGGCGAACGACGAGTTCAAGCGCAAGTGGGCGGCGTACGCCAAGGCGAAGAACCTGCCGGGGCACAAGGACAAGCCGATCACGAACGACCCGATGGAGGCGACCTACATCGGCATCCACATGTGGAAGCAGGCCGTGGAGAAGGCGAAGACCACGGACGTCGACGCGGTGATCAAGGCCATGGCCGGGCAGACGTTCAAGGCGCCGTCGGGCTTCATCGCCAAGATGGACGAAAAGAACCATCACCTCCACAAGCCGGTGTTCATCGGCGAGGTGCGCGCCGACGGGCAGTTCAACGTGGTCTGGAAGACACCGGGCCCGATCCGGGCGCAGCCGTGGAGCCCGTACATCCCGGGCAACGAGAACAAGAAGGACGAACCGGATCTGATCGCGAAGAACTAGCCGAGGCGTTTCGTCTCCCCTCCCCGGCGCAGGATGCGGGGAGGGGGGACGCCGCCCGCGGATGGAACCGTACCGCTGCAACGATTTCAGGTCGCCGATGCCGAAGAGCCGTTTGATCGCGCTTCTCCTCGCCGGATGGCTGCTCGCCCTCGCCGCGCCCGCGCACGCGCTCGATGCCGCCGCGGTCGCGCAGCTCGCCGCCGAGGACAGCGCCGCCAAGATCGAGGCGGTCGGCAAGCTGGCCGCCGACGGCGATGCGGCGGCGATTCCGATACTCCGTGCGCTGCAGAACGACGAGCTGTACGCGGCAGAAGGGCGGATCCTCATCGTTCGCGGCGATGCGGCGACCGATGCGCTCACCGGCGAGCCCGTCGATACGGCCGCGGCCGCGCCCGAGCCCATCGTCGTCAACAACCGCATCCGCAATGCCATCGATTCGGCGCTCGCCGGACTGCGCCTCGTCGCTCCCGAGCGCGAGCTGCGGCTGGCGGCGGCCCGGGAGCTCGCCGGCGGGGCCGGCGCCGCGATGCTGCCGCTCATTCGCGCCGCGCTCGAGCGCGAGTCCGACGCCGAGATCGCGGACCTGCTCGCGCAGGCCGCGGCGACGATCGAGATCGGGAGCCCGGATCCGGAGGTGCGGCGCGGGGCCGTGCGCGTCCTCGGACGCAGCGACCGACCGCAGACGCTCGAGCTCCTCGCGGGCCTGCTGCGCAGGAACGCCGACGGCGACTTCGTCGAGCCGGACGCGGCGGTGCGCGCCGAGGCGGAAGCGGCGATCGCGACGATCGAGGCGCGGCTCTTCGTGCCGCGCGCGATCGGGGCGCTCTTCAGCGGGCTGAGCCTCGGGAGCGTGCTTCTCCTCGCGGCGCTCGGGCTTGCGATCACGTTCGGGCTCATGGGCATCATCAACATGGCGCACGGCGAGATGCTCATGATCGGCGCCTACACCACGTTCGTGGTGCAGACGATCTTTCGCCGCTACTTCCCCGAGGCGTTCGATGCGTACCTGCTCGTGGCGGTGCCGGCGGCCTTCCTCGCGGCGGGGCTCGTCGGGGTGGCGCTCGAGCGCACGATCATCCGCCACCTCTACGGCCGGCCGCTCGAAACGCTGCTCACGACGTGGGGTATCAGCCTGATCCTGATCCAGGCGGTGCGCACCGTGTTCGGCGCGCAGAACGTCGAGGTCGCGAACCCGTCGTGGATGTCGGGTGGCTTCCATCTCGGCGCCGACGTCGTGCTCCCCAGCAACCGCGTCGCGATCGTGCTCTTCGCCGCCCTCGTGGTGCTGCTCGTGGGGCTGTTCCTCGCGCGCACCCGTCTCGGGCTCTGCGTGCGCGCGGTCACGCAGAACCGCGCCATGGCCGACTGCATGGGCATCCCGACGCCGCGCGTCGACTGGATGACGTTCGGCCTCGGCTCGGGGATAGCCGGTCTCGGCGGCGTGGCGCTCTCGCAGATCGGCAACGTCGGACCGGATCTCGGACAGAGCTACATCGTGGACTCGTTCATGGTGGTGGTGCTCGGCGGCGTCGGCCAGCTCTGGGGCACGATCATCGCGGCGATCGGCCTCGGCGAGGTGAACAAGTTCCTCGAGCCGTACGCCGGCGCGGTGCTCGGCAAAATCTTCGTGCTCGTGTTCATCATTCTCTTCATCCAGAAGCGCCCACAGGGCCTGTTCGCGCTCAAGGGCCGGGCGGCGGAGGCGTGATGCTCGGGCGTCTCCGCAGGCTCTACGGCCCGCGCGGCTGGGGTGCGATCGCGGCGTTCGCCGTCGCCGCGTTCGTGGTCGTCCCGGCGCTGCGCCTGCTCGTGCCGGAGCACAGCCCGCTGCACCTCTCGGACTACTACGTGCTGCTCCTCGGCAAGATCATGTGCTACGCCATGGTCGCGCTCGCGCTCGATTTCGTGTGGGGCTACGCCGGGATCCTGAGCCTCGGGCACGGGCTCTTCTTCGCGCTCGGCGGCTACTCCATGGGCATGTATCTCATGCGCGAGATCGGCACCGAGGGGCAGTACCGCAGCCACCTGCCGGACTTCATGGTGTTCCTCGACTGGAAGGAGTTTCCCTGGTACTGGGCCGGGAGCGAGTACTTCTGGGCCGCCGTGCTCAAGGTGCTGCTCGTGCCGGGGCTGCTCGCCTTCGTGTTCGGCTGGTTCGCGTTCCGCTCGCGCATCAAGGGCGTCTACTTCTCGATCATCACGCAGGCGCTCACGTTCGCGTTCATGCTGCTGTTCTTCCGCAACGAGACGGGCTTCGGCGGCAACAACGGATTCACGGACTTCAAGCGCATCCTCGGCTTCCCGCTCGCGCACCCCGGCACCAAGGTCGCGCTGTTCGCGGCGACGGCGCTCTTCCTGCTGCTCGCGCTGATCGCGTGCCGCTACCTCGTGACCTCGAAGTTCGGGCGGGTGCTCGCGGCGATCCGCGACGCCGAGTCGCGCATGATGTTCTCGGGCTACAACACGCGCGACTACAAGCTCTTCGCCTGGACGTTCTCCGCGGTGCTCTGCGGCATCGCCGGTGCGCTCTACGTGCCGCAGGTCGGCATCATCAATCCGAGCGAGATGTCGCCGGCGAACTCGATCGAGATCGCGATCTGGGTCGCGGTCGGCGGCCGGGGCACGCTGGTCGGCCCCCTGATCGGTGCCGTGCTCGTGAACGGCGCGAAGAGCTGGCTCACGGTGGTCGCACCGGAATTCTGGCTCTACTTCCTCGGGGCGCTGTTCGTGCTCGTCACGCTGTTCCTGCCGAACGGCATCGTCGGCGCCCTGCAGGGCCGCCGCGAGCGCGCCGGGCGGGCGCCGGTGCTGCGCGAGAAGGAGGCGACGTGACGGCGGCGACGCGGCTCTACGACGGGCGCGCGGGCGCGAGCGGCCTCGGCCACGTGGTCGAGCCGGGCGCGATCGACGTATCGCACGGGACGATCCTGTACGTGGACGGCGTCACCGTCAGCTTCGACGGCTTCAAGGCGCTCGACAACCTCTCCTTCGCGCTCGACGCCGGGGAGCTGCGCTGCGTGATCGGCCCGAACGGCGCCGGCAAGACGACGCTGATGGACGTGGTGACGGGCAAGACGCGCCCGGACAGCGGCTCCGTGTTCCTGGGCCAGACGATCGACCTCACGCGCAAGAGCGAGTACGAGATCGCGCGGCTCGGCATCGGCCGCAAGTTCCAGAAGCCGTCGGTGCTCGAGAACCACACGGTGTTCGAGAACCTCGAGCTCGCGATGAAGGGGCCGAAGGGCGTCGGCGCGGCGCTGTTCGATCGGCGCGGCTCGGAGCGGGAGGACCGCATCCGCGCGATGCTCGAGCGCATCGACCTCGTCGAGCGCATGCACGAGCCCGTCGGGCGCCTGTCGCACGGCCAGAAGCAGTGGCTCGAGATCGGCATGCTCCTGATGCAGGACCCGCGCATCCTGCTCCTCGACGAGCCGGCGGCCGGCATGAGCGACCGGGAAACGGCGCGCACGGCGGAGCTGCTGCTGTCGCTCGCCGGCGAGCGCTCGATCGTCGTGGTCGAGCACGACATGGAGTTCGTGGCCGCGATCGCGCGCAAGGTGACGGTGCTGCACGAGGGCCGGGTGCTCGCGGAGGGATCGATGGAGCAGGTGCAGAACGATCCGCGCGTGATCGAGGTGTATCTCGGGCGGTAGAGCGGCCATGCTGCGCGTCGAGAAGCTCACCCACTACTACGGCGGGAGCCGCGCGCTGCACGACGTGTCGTTCACGGTGCCGGCGGGTTCGTGCACCACGGTGCTCGGACGCAACGGCGTCGGCAAGACCACGCTGCTCAAGTGCCTGATGGGGGTGCTCCGCGTGCGCTCGGGGACGATCCGGTTCGGCGACGTCGACATCACGCACGCACCGCCGCACCGGCGCGCGCGGCTCGGGATCGGCTACGTGCCGCAGGGGCGCGAGATCTTCCCGCGGCTGACGGTCGAGGAAAACCTGCTGACCGGCCTCGCGCCGCCCGCGCGCACCGTCCCGGAGGACGTGTACGAGATGTTCCCGGTGCTGCGCGAGATGCGCCAGCGGCGCGGCGGCGATCTCTCGGGCGGGCAGCAGCAGCAGCTCGCGATCGCGCGGGCGCTGCTGCTCCGCCCCAGGCTCCTGATCCTCGACGAGCCGACCGAGGGCATTCAGCCCTCGATCATCAAGGACATCGAGCGCGTGATCCGGGCGCTGCTCGCGCGGAAGGACATGGCGATTCTGCTCGTCGAGCAGTACTTCGACTTCGCCCGCGCGCTGGCGGACCAGTACCTCGTGATGTCCCGCGGGGAGATCGTGCGGCGCGGCGCGGGCGCCGATATGGATACACCGGAGGTGCGGCGGTACCTGGCGGTGTAAGGTGCCGGAGCGGCGGCGCGCGGGTCAGGCGAGGGGCCGCCGGGAGCAGGCGACGGTTACGACGACGACACGAGGAGAGCTTCGAATGCTTCGACAACGACTGAGTGCGGCGCTCGCGGCGGCAGCGGCAGCACCTTCGCTTTACGCGCATCCCGGTCATCCGACGCTCGATCCCCATCACACGCACGGACCGTACGAAATGGATCCGTTGCTGGCGCTCGCGCTCGCGGCCGCGGCGTTCGCGCTCGCATTCGGAGTGCGCGCGGCGTGGCGGCGCCGGCAGCAGGTTCGGACGCGGACCAGGCGGTAAGCGCGTGGCAGCGGCGGCGGGCGTCGCACGCGGCGCGTGGCACGGACGGCTCGATCTCGCGTTCGTGCGGCGCGGGCACCGCACGGTGCTCGAACGCCGGACGGTGCGCATGCCGCTCGCGCTGCAGCGGCCGTTCTATCCGGAAGGCCCGGCGGTGTGCCACGTGCTCGTGCTGCATCCGCCGGGCGGCATGGTGGGCGGCGACCGGCTCGACATCGCGCTCGACGCCGAGGCGGGTGCGCAGGCGATGGTGACCACGCCGTCGGCGGCGAAGTGGTATCGCGGCCTCGCGACCGCCCGCCAGACGGTGCGCCTGCGGCTCGCGTCCGACAGCCGGATCGAATGGCTGCCGCAGGAAACGATCGTTTACGCAGGCGCCGAGGTGCGGCAGGAGCTGCGCGTCGAGCTCGCGCCGGGCGCCGTCTGGCTCGGATGGGATATCACCCGCTTCGGCCGGACGGCGCGCGGCGAAACGTATGCGCACGGAACGTGGCGCACGTGCACCGAGGTCTGGCGCGCCGACGAGCCGCTCTGGATCGACCGGCAGCGGCTCGACGGCGGCGGACGCGCGCTCCAGGGCGCATTCGGTCTCGGCGGGAATCCGGTGCTCGGGACGTTCGCGTGGGTCGGGAAGCGCGTTTCGGCGGAGCTCGTCCAGGCGGCGCGGGATCGATGGGCGGCGGTAGGGCAGCCGGGGGACGCCGGCGTGACGCGCCTGCCGGAAGGATTGCTCTGCCGCTACCGCGGGGCGTCGAGCGCGGCCGCGCGCGCCTGGTTCATCGAGGTCTGGCGTCTGGTGCGCGCGCACGACGGCCGCACGCCCGCCGTGCCGGCGCGGATCTGGAGCACGTGAGCTCGGGCGCCAGGCTCAACGAAGGGGGAGGCCGATGCATCTGTCACCGCAAGAGAAGGACAAGCTGCTGATCTTCACGGCGGCGCTCGTCGCCGAACGCCGCAAGGCGCGCGGGCTCAAGCTGAACTATCCGGAGGCGGTCGCCTACATCAGCGCCGCCATTCTCGAGGGGGCGCGCGAGGGGCGCAGCGTCGCCGAGCTCATGAGCTACGGTACGCGGCTGCTCACGCGCGACGACGTCATGGACGGCGTCGCGGAAATGATCAACGAGGTGCAGGTCGAGGCGACCTTTCCCGACGGCACGAAGCTCGTCACGGTGCACGATCCGATCGGCCAGGCGGCGGCGCCGGCGCGCGCGGTCGGGTCGCGGCGCACCGCCGCCGGCAAGCCGCGGCGCAAGGCGCGGCCGACGGCGGCGAAGAAGAGACGGACGGCAGCGGCGAAGCGGAGGGGCGGATGATTCCCGGTGAGCTGATTCCGGAAGACGGCGAGATCGAGCTGAACCAGGGGCGCGCGACGGTGCGCATCAGGGTCGCGAACACCGGCGACCGGCCCATTCAGGTCGGCTCGCACTACCACTTCTACGAAACCAACGCGGCGCTCGTGTTCGAGCGCGAGAAGGCGCGCGGCATGCGGCTCAACATCCCGGCCGGCACGGCGGTGCGCTTCGAGCCGGGCGACGAGCGCGAGGTCGAGCTCGTCGCGTACGCCGGCAGCCGCGAGGTCTACGGGTTCCAGGGCAAGGTGAACGGACCGCTCGAGGGCAAAGCATGAGCCGGCGCATGGAACGGCGCGCATACGCCGAGCACTACGGGCCCACGGTCGGCGACCGGCTGCGGCTCGCCGACACGGCGCTCGTCATCGAGATCGAGAAGGACTGCGCGGTCTACGGCGACGAGGTGAAGTTCGGCGGCGGCAAGGTGATCCGCGACGGCATGGGACAGTCGGCGCTCCCGAACGCCGCGGGCGCCGTCGATCTCGTGATCACGAACGCCGTGATCGTCGACTGGTGGGGCATCGTCAAGGCCGACGTCGGCGTGAAGGACGGCCGGATCGCGCGCATCGGCAAGGCGGGCAATCCGGCGACGCAGCCGAACGTCGACATCGTGATCGGGCCGGGCACGGAGGTGGTGGCCGGGGAGGGCGCGATTCTCACGGCGGGCGGGATCGACGCGCACATCCACTTCATCTGTCCGCAGCAGATCGAGGCCGCGCTCGCCTCGGGCATCACGACGATGATCGGAGGCGGCACCGGCCCGGCGACGGGAACGAACGCGACCACGTGCACGCCCGGTCCGTGGAACATCCACCGCATGCTCCAGGCGGCGGACGCGTTCCCGGTGAATCTGGGCTTTCTCGGCAAGGGGAACGCGGCGCGGCCCGAGGCGCTCGCCGAGCAGATCGAGGCGGGCGCCATGGGGCTCAAGCTGCACGAGGACTGGGGCACGACGCCGGCCGCGATCGACACCTGCCTCGACGTCGCGGAGCGCTACGACGTGCAGGTCGCGATCCACACCGACACGCTGAACGAATCGGGCTTCGTCGAGGACACGATCGCCGCGTTCAAGGGCCGCACGATCCACGCGTACCACACCGAAGGCGCCGGCGGCGGACACGCGCCGGACATCATCCGCCTCTGCGCGGAGGCGAACGTGCTGCCGTCGTCGACCAATCCCACCCGGCCCTACACCGTGAACACGGTGGACGAGCACCTCGACATGCTCATGGTGTGTCACCACCTCGATCCGGGCATCGCCGAGGACGTCGCGTTCGCCGATTCGCGCATCCGGCGCGAGACGATCGCCGCCGAGGACATCCTGCACGATCTCGGCGCGTTCAGCATGATGTCGTCCGACTCTCAGGCCATGGGCCGCGTGGGCGAGGTGGTGCTGCGCGCCTGGCAGACCGCGCACAAGATGAAGCTGCAGCGCGGGACGCTGCCGGGCGACTCCGCGCGCAACGACAACCTGCGCGTGCGCCGCTACATCGCCAAGTACACGATCAACCCCGCGATCGCGCACGGCATCGCGAGCTACGTCGGCTCGATCGAGCCGGGCAAGCTCGCCGATCTGGTGCTGTGGCGGCCGGCGTTCTTCGGCGTGCGTCCGAGCCTCGTGATCAAGGGCGGCCTGATCGCGTGGGCGCAGATGGGCGACGCCAACGCGAGTATCCCGACGCCGCAGCCGGTGCACGGCCGCCCGATGTTCGGCGCCTGCGGCGGCGCGCGCGCCGCCACCGCCGTGACGTTCGTGTCGCAGGCGGCGTACGAGAACGGCATCGGGCGCCGGCTCGGGCTCGCGAAGCCCACGGTCGCCGTGCACGGGACGCGGTCCGTCGGCAAGCGGGACATGAGGCTCAACGACGCGCAGCCGCGCATCGAGGTCGATCCGGAGACGTACGAGGTGCGCGCCGACGGCGAATTGCTGACCTGCGAGCCGGCGCGCGAGCTGCCGCTCGCGCAGCGGTACTTTCTCTTTTGAGGAGCGCATGTCATGGCGGCGAACGCAGTGAACGTCCCGGCGGGCATAGCGACGCTCACGCGGCGGCTGGCGCGGGGCGAGCGCGCCGAGTTCCGGTATCGTCTTCTGCTCACGGCCGAGGAGCGCACACGCAGCCGCCTGCGCTTCCGGACCGTGGAGGGGGTGCCGGTGCAGCTCATGCTGCCGCGCGGCACCGTGCTGCGCGACGGCGATCTGCTCGCGAGCGAGGACGGCGCGGTCTGCGTGCGCGTCCGGGCGCGCCCGGAGCCGGTGCTCACGGCGCGCGCGAACGATCGGCTGACGCTGCTGCGCGCGGCGTACCACCTCGGCAACCGGCACGTGCCGGTCGAGATCGGCGAAGACTACCTGCGCCTCGGCCCCGATCCCGTGCTCGCGCAGATGCTCGAGCAGCTCGGTCTCGTCGTCGTCGAGGAAGTGGCGCCGTTCCAGCCCGAGAGCGGCGCCTACGGCGGCAACGCGCATTCGCACGAGCGGCCGGCGCATGGCGGCGATCATCCCCACCCGTAGCGCGCACCGCGCGCCGCGCCGGCCGCGGGAGCCGGCGCGCCGGCGATCGGCGTGGGTGCGCCGCCCCGCGGTGCCGGCGATGCATCCGGACGCCGCGCTCGTGCGGCTGCTCCAGCTCGCGAGCCCGGCGCTGCCGGTCGGCGCCTACAGCTATTCCGAAGGGCTCGAGTGGGCGGTCGAGCGCGGCTGGGTGCGCGATGCGGCGGCGCTGCGCGCCTGGATCGAAGACGCGCTCGCCGACGGCGGCGCGCGCGTGGAAGCGGCGGTCTTCGCGCGCGCGTACGACGCGGCGCGGCGCGGCGATGCGAAAACCATCGGCTGCTGGAACGCGTGGCTCACCGCCGCGCGCGAGTCGGAGGAGCTGCGGCTGCAGAGCCTCGAGATGGGGCGGGCGCTCGTCAAGCTGCTCGCGGCGCTCGAGCCGCCCGTGCCGCTGGCGCAGGCGCTGCGCGCGCGTCCCTGCCACTTCGTGATCGCGTTCGCCGTGGCGGCGGCGGAGTGGGGCATCGCGCGCGAGGCGGCGGCGCTCGCTTACCTGCACGGCTGGGCGGCGAATCTCGTCGGCGCGGGCGTCAAGCTCATCCCGCTCGGCCAGACGGCGGGGCAGCAGCTGCTCTGGGATCTGCGGGAGCCGCTGATCGCGCTCGCGCGGCGGGCGGCGACGATTCCCGACGACGAGCTCGGCGTCGCGAACTGGGGGCAGGCGCTCGCGAGCATGCAGCACGAGACGCAGTACAGCCGTTTGTTCCGGAGCTGAGCGCGGCACTGCGCGCCCGGACCGACTGACTATCGAGACGGAGGAGAACACGAATGACCGCATTCCGCGTCGGCATCGCCGGCCCCGTCGGCTCCGGCAAGACCGCGCTGGCGGATGCGCTCTGCAAGCGCATGCGCGACGCCTACCGGCTCGCCGTCGTCACCAACGACATCTACACCAAGGAGGACGCGAACTTCCTGGTGCGCAGCGAAGCGCTCCCGCCCGAGCGCATCGTCGGCGTGGAGACCGGCGGCTGTCCCCACACCGCGATCCGGGAGGACGCCTCCATGAACCTCGCGGCGATCGAGGACCTGGAGGCGCGCTTTCCGGATCTCGACCTGATCTTCGTCGAGAGCGGCGGCGACAATCTCGCGGCGACGTTCAGCCCGGAGCTCGTCGATCTCACGATCTACGTGATCGACGTCGCGGGCGGGGACAAGATCCCGCGCAAGGGCGGGCCCGGCATCACCCGCTCGGACCTTCTCGTGATCAACAAGATCGATCTCGCCCCGTACGTCGGTGCGAGCCTCGAGGTGATGGACCGCGACGCGCGCCGGATGCGCGGCGAGCGGCCGTACGTGTTCACCAACCTGAAGGACGGGATCGGGCTCGAGCGGGTCGTAGAATTCATCGCCGCGCACACGGGGGCCGCCGCCGAGGCCTAGGCGGTCACGTAGCGGCGCCAGAGGTGCAGCGTCAGCGCGCCGAGCCCGAAGACGAGGAGCGCGAACACGGCGAGGCTGCCGAGCACGGGCACCCAGCGCACGAGCCACAGGCCGACGAAGGCGGCGACGATCGAGAGCACGCGCAGCCCGGTGCTCGTGCGGTCGCCCTGGCCTACGAGGCGCAGACCCCAGTCGCCGACGCTCACGACGCCGGTCAGGAATCCGAGCAGCAGGAACAGGAGGTAAAGGACGACGACGGTGAGCGCGAGCCAGACGCCGACCAGGCTCGCAAAGAGCAGCACGATCACGAGCGGCGTCGCGGCGAGCAGGGCGAGCCCGAGCCCGAGCGCCTTGAGCGGCGAGTCGTTGAGCGCCGCGACGGCGCCGGCCGACACCTTCGGGAACAGCAGGTAGAGCACGATCGCGGTGAGCGTGAGGCTCACGTAGAGCGCGACGCGGGCCGCGCCGGCCGCGGCGCGCGCGCCTTCGCGCATCTCCTCGCTCGGTCCGAGACGGTGGCGTGTCACTTTGCCGGCGATGGTCGCGTCGTTCGCGATGCGCGCGGGCTCGCGGCTGTGGTAGGTGAGGTTGCCGCGGATCGCCGCCCCCGAGGCGATCTCGATGGATTCGGCGTAGATCTCGACGTCGCCGCCGACTTCGCCGGAGATGGTGATCCTCGCGCCCGCCGCGCGAAGGTCGCCGCCGATCTTGCCGCCGACGTCGAGCGACCTGCCGGCGAGCCAGGCGCGCCCGCCGATGCTCGAGCCCGGCGCCAGCAGCACGTGGCCGCCCGCGATCACCGCGTGATCGCCGACGGAGCCGGCAAGCGTCACGTTGCCGCCCGCGAGACGGACGTCGTCCTCGACGTGCGCGCGCACCGACACCGTTCCCCCGGCGGCGATGACGTCCCCGGTGACGGTGTTGTCGATTGTCACTTGGCCGCCGGCGGCGATCACATCGCCGTCGACGCTCGCGAGCACCTCGACCGTCCCCCCGGCGAGGTAGAGATCGCCCGTGAGGCGGCCCTGCTTGACGACGCTCTCACCCGCCTCCTGCGCATGCGCGGGCGAGCCGAGGGCTAATCCGCAGCAGAAAAGAAGAGCGCGGAGCGCGAGCGGGCGGCGGGCACGCATTGCGGGGAATCCCTCCGGGAGCGGGCGAACACACCATGACGGCGGCGCGCTCTCGTGTCAACGCCGGGGCGCGCATGCTTCGTGAGGCGTCTCGATCGTGCGGACGGAACGGCGGCGAGGCAGTCGCCCGAGGTCCCCGGCGAAACGGCTGCTGCCGGAAGGGGGATTCGTTGTCGAGTGCGCGAACGCCCGAACAGGACCTCTTGTCGCGCGCCTGCCGCGCTTCGCGGCGATGTGCGCCGCGAGCGCGCTGAAGCCGCGGGGCGGCTCGGCCCGCTACATGATCCAGTCGCTGCCGCACTTGCGGCACTTGACCTTGAGCCAGGACGATTCCGCGTCCCGCCGGCCGCGCGCCGGGAGCGCGGAGCCGGTCGCCTCCACCGTGAACGCGCCGTACGCATGGCACCGCGGGCAGGTGGCGCGATCGCTGAGGGTTTCGGCGAGCAGGAGGCTCCGGAAATAGCGGTTCATTCCGTGCAGCATGATCCCTGCGCCCGCTCCCGTGCCGGCTACTCCGAGCAGGAGGCCCTGTATGCTTTCGTGCTCGCCGATCAGCTCGATCCCGGAGAACGTGAGGATCATTCCCAGGAACGAGCTCACGAGAAATGCATGGCTTTCGATCAGCGTGCGCTCGTACCAGCGCTTGAACCCGAGCTTGCGGATGCGCTCGCCGGTGCTCATGGCGTCCTCCCTGCGCGGGGTGAAGGAGGACGCTCATTATTGCGCCGCGGCGTGCCGCTGCCTACGGGGCATTACGACCGGCCGCCGCGCGGGCATTTCCGCCGGCCGAGCGCAGCCTGTCGGTTGCTCAGAGCTGCACGAGCACCCGGTAGCGCAGCGTCGTCGTTCCCTCGGCGGGCACGGTCACGCGCCATTCGGCGATGCCCGCGGCGGCTTTCGCGTGCGGATGCGACTGCTCGAGCATGCGCCAGTCGCCGGGAACCGGCTCGCGCACGATCACCGTCACGGCCTCGCGCTTGGCGTTGTTCAGTGCGATCTCATAGGCGCTCTCGAACGCGCGCTCGCCGGTCTTGCGGAAGTCCGTCTGCTTCCTGCGCGCGGTCACGTCGAAGGAGTCGCCGAGCCGCAGCCGCACCTGCTCGTTCTTCGGCGTATGATCGATGCGGTCCTCGCCGACGAACTGTGCGTTGCCGGCGCGATCCTTCTTGTACACGCGCACGATGCCCTTCGGCAGCGGCATCCCGAGGCCGCTCTTCTCGCGGTTCTCGAACCGCACGTACACGGCGACTTTGTGCTTCTCGCCGAGGTCGCGCGCCGCCGCGCGGTAGTAGTGCTCCTGCCCCTGGAGCACGAGCTCCTTCGTGACGGGCACCGACGCGGCGTCGAGCAGCGCCACCTGCTTCGTCTGGTTGTCGGCGAGCGTGGTCGGGCGCGCGAGCGTGTACAGGTGGTACTCGAACAGCGCCTCCTGCCGCACGGCGTCCTCGCGCGCGGTTTCGGGCGCCGGCGCCGCGCGCGTCACGGCGTAGCGCAGCTCCTCGCGAACACGGTGCACGTCGCCCGCGACGAGCCGCAGGCGCGCGTTCGGATACGCGGTGCCGCTGCGGTTGGTGAGCGTCACCCAGCCGCTCAGGGCGAGCGCGGTATCGGTGTCGTTCAGCTCCGCGACGTAGTCGGCCTGCCAGGCGAGCCCGCCCGTGAGGTAGGAGAGCTCGACCGTCTGCTCGCCCGTGCGGCGGCTCTCGAGGTGCGTCACGAGCGTCGGCCGGTCGCGCAGCGTCGCCGGCACGTCGTCGTACACGATGCGGCCCGGGAGGCCCGTCTCGATGCGATCGCCGATGCGCAGCACCACGCCCTCGTTCGCGCTCAGCACCTGCGCGGTCTCGATCGTCTCGGCGCCGGTGGTCGGGTGCGTGCGCACGATGCGCACCGTGCGGCCGACGTACTTCTCGAGCAGCTTCGCCGGGGTCAGCAGGTCGAAGTCGAAGTTCTGCTCGAGCAGCGTGAAGCTGCCCGGGTGCGAAAGGCTGCGGAGCTGCGCCGTTTCCGGGCGCATCTGCGCGCTCACCTCGCGCAGCGCGAGCACGTTGCGCCCGGCGTCGAGCGTGACGCGGCGCGTGTCCTTGATGAGCGCGAGATCCTCGTTGTAGATCGTCACCGCGACGCTCTGCTGGTCGGCGAGCGTGCTGCGACGCTCCTCGGCCGCCCCGGCGGCGGGCAGCGCCGCGGCGAGGGCGAGGGCGAGGATGTTCCGGTGCAATGGCATGGTGAGCCTCCTGATCGTTGTTGCCGAGCGCTCTAAACGCCGAGCGGGGCCCGCCGGCCTACACGGGCGGCGCGCGGGTTTCGCCGACGACGGCGCGCCGCCGATTCCATGCTAGGATGCGCGGCGTGCAGCGGGAAGGGTGCAGCCCGAAATGGCCGTATCAGACCTCGACGATCTGCGCGCGCGGCTGCAGGCATTCGCGGCGGCGCGCGACTGGGACCGATACCATTCGCCGAAGAATCTGTGGATGGCGCTCATCGTCGAGGCCGCGGAGCTCGTCGAGCACTTCCAATGGCTGAGCGAAGCCGAGAGCGCGGCGCTTCCCCCGGAGAAGCGCGCGACGGTCGAAGAGGAGCTCGCCGATATCCTGCTCTATCTCGTACGCCTCGCCGACAAGCTCGACGTGGACCTCGCCGAGGCGGCGCGGCGAAAGATCGCGCGCAACGCCGAGCGCTATCCGGCCGACAA
>DATCLR010000013.1:0-15034 GCA_036563785.1 Burkholderiales bacterium
CTTCTATACGTCGAACCCGTTCTATTACGCAAAGCTCGGGCTGTTCGCGGCGGCGGGGATCGTCTCGATTGTGCCGACGCTGCGCTACCTGCGCTGGAACCGCGCACGCAAGGCCAACCCGAGCGCGCTTCCGGCCGCCGACGAAGTCGCCGCGACGCGCCGATTGATCGGAGCGCAGCTCCTTCTCATCGCCGCCATCCCGCTCTGCGCGGCGCTCATGGCGCGCGGCATCGGCATTCTCGGCAACGTCGGCCCCTGAACGATGTCGGGCGCGTTCACGGGTCGCGGTGTGTCGCCGCCCGCGCGGGTAGCACGGATGCCAACCGCAACGAGCACTCAGGCGTGCAGCCACGACGCCTTCGTAGCGCCCGCATCACTCCGGAACCAGCCACTCGACGCGGGCGTCGGCCTCGGGGCCCTGGCGCAGCCGCTCGGCCAGCGCTGCGAGCCGCGCCTCGAGCCCGACATCGAAACGCCACGGCGGGTTGTGAAGCAGCATCCCGGATCCGTTCAGCCGGAACGGCGTGTCGGCCGGCCAGACGCGCATCTCGACGCACAGGAGCTTCCGCAGGCCCGAGCGTGCGAGCGCGTGCCGCAGCCGCGCCGTGGGCGCGCCGGCCTTGAGCGGATACCAGACGGCGTAGATGCCCTGCGGCCAGCGTTTCGCGGCCGCGAGGAGCGCCTCGCGCGCCCGGTCCCACTCGTCGGGGCGTTCGTACGGCGGATCGATCAGCACCAGTCCGCGTCGCTCCGGCGGCGGCAGCCAGGCGGCGAGCGCGGCGTAGCCGTCGCCGCAGCGCACCGTCACCTGCGCGTCGCCCGCGAACTCCGCGCGCAGCCGGGCGCATTCATCGGGCCGCATTTCGCAGACGCGCATGCGGTCCTGCGGCCGCAGGAAGAAACGCGCGATGCGCGGGGAGCCCGGATACCGGCGCAGTTCCTCCCCGCGGTTCACCGCACGCACCGCGGCGACGAAGGCCTCGAAATCTTCGTCGGCTTCGCGCGGCGCATTCCACAGTCGACCGATGCCCTCGCGGTGCTCGTGCACGCCGCGCGCGCCTGCCGCCGCGAGATCGTAGCGCCCGCTGCCGGCGTGCGTCTCGATGTAGGCGAACGCCCGGTCCTTGCGCTGCAGCGCGCGCAGCAGCCGCACCAGGAGCAGGTGCTTGAAGACATCGGCGAAGTTGCCGGCGTGGTAGGCGTGGCGGTAGTTCACGTCGCTCCCCGTGCGCGCCGGCGAAGCGGAATCGGGAGAAGGAAGCCGTGAGCCACGCTCTCACGCCCGCTCTCACGCCCGCCATCGCGGTTCATCTGGTCGCGGCCTCGGCCGCACTCGTGCTCGGCGCGATCGTGCTCTCGCGCCGCAAAGGCACCGCCGCGCATCGCCTGCTCGGCCGCCTCTGGGTCGGCACGATGGTCGTGACGGCGGCCGGGTCGTTCTGGATTCGGACCGGCGGCGGGTTCTCGTGGATCCACTTGCTGTCCGCCTGGACGCTCGTCGCCGTGAGCATGGGCTTCTGGCACATTCGGCGCGCGCGTATAGACCGCCACCGCGGCTGGATGGTCGGCGCCTACGTCGGGCTCGCGGTCGCGGCAGCGTTCACGCTGCTCCCGAATCGCCTGCTCGGGCATCTCGTGCGCGCGTGGCTCGGGTAGCGCGCGCTCAGGCGTCCTCCTTCAGCCAGCGCGCCACACGCTCCGCGAAGTAGGTCAGGATGGCGTCGGCGCCCGCGCGCCGGATCGCGACCAGCGACTCCATCACCACGGTGCGCTCGTCGAGCCAGCCGTTCAGCGCGGCCGCCATGAGCATCGAGTACTCGCCGCTCACCTGGTACGCGAACGTCGGCACGCCGAACGTCTCCTTGACCCGGCGCACGATGTCGAGGTACGGCAGCGCCGGCTTCACCATGACCATGTCCGCGCCTTCCTCGATATCGAGCGCCACTTCCCGCAGCGCCTCGTCGGAGTTCGCCGGATCCATCTGGTAGCTGTACTTGTTGCCGCGTCCGAGGTTGGCGGCCGAGCCGATCGCGTCGCGAAACGGCCCGTAGAAGCCGGACGCGTACTTTGCCGAGTACGCGAGGATGCGTGTGTGAATGTGGCCCTCGCGCTCGAGCGCCTGACGGATCGCGCCGATGCGCCCGTCCATCATGTCCGAGGGCGCGACCACGTCGACGCCGGCCTCGGCGCAGGCGAGCGCCTGCTTGACCAGGATCCCGACCGTCTCGTCGTTCAGCACGTAGCCCGAATCGTCGACGACGCCGTCCTGACCGTGGATCGTATACGGGTCGAGCGCGGCGTCGGTGATGACACCGAGAGCCGGGAACCGGCGTTTGAGCTCGCGCACTGCCCGCGGGATGAGGCCGTCCGGGTTGTACGCCTCCTTCGCCGTATTGTCCTTCTTCTCCTGCGGCACGAGCGGGAACAGCGCGATGGCGGGCACACCGAGGTTCTGCAAGGTTTCGGCGTACCCGAGCAGGCGATCGATCGTGAAGCGCTCGATCCCCGGCATCGACGCCACCGGCTCGGTGCGATTCTGGCCTTCGATGACGAAGACCGGCTGAATGAGGTTGTCGACGTGCAGGCGATGCTCGCGCATGAGGCGCCGCGAGAACTCGTCGCGACGCATGCGCCGCATTCGTGTGTCAGGAAATCGGCCGTAGTTCATCGCACCTCCTCGCAGGGCACCCCGCGGTGCCCAAAGAACAAGGGGCCCGGTACCCCCGAGCCCCCTTTCGCTGCGAAACCTCCGCGATCCCTATTTCTTCTTCTTGGCCGCCCTCGGCTTCGCCTTCGCTTTGGCCTTAGCCTTGGGTCGCGCGGCTTTCCTGGCCGTCTTCTTCACCGCCTTCTTCGCCGCTTTCTTCTTGACGGCCGCCTTCTTCTTCGGTGCGGCCTTCTTCTTCGGTGCGGCCTTCTTCGCGGCGGCCTTCTTCTTCGGCGCCGCCTTCGGCTTCGACGCCTTCGGCTCGGCCGCCGGCGCGGGCTCGGTGCGGGTCGGCGCGGGCGCCGCCGCCTTCGCGGGCTTCGGCTTCGCGGCCGCCTCCGTCTGGCTCATCACGCTCGCGAGCGGGCGGATCTGCGCCTCGATGATATCCGAGATGTTCTTGAAGATGTCGTTGATCGCCCCGACCCCGCGCACCGTGCGCAGCTTGCCCTGCGCCTTGTAGTAGGACACCAGCGGGGCCGTTTGCTCCTCGTACACGGCGAGCCGGTTGCGCACGGTCTCCTCGTTGTCGTCCGAGCGCTGCGTCAGGGTCCCGCCGCACTTGTCGCACTTGCCCGCGGTTTTCGGGGGCGAGAAATGAACGTTGTAGATCGCGCCGCACTGGTTGCAGGTGCGCCGTCCGGTCATGCGCTTGGTCAGCACCTCGCGGTCGACGTCGACCAGGAGCGCGAGCTGCAGCGGTTGACCGAGGCGCGCGAGCATGGCGTCGAGAGCCTGGGCCTGCGGGATGTTGCGCGGGAAGCCGTCGAGCACGAAGCCGGGCTTCGCGTCGGGCCGGGACAGGCGTTCCTGAATCATGCCGAGGACGATGTCGTCCGAGACGAGCTGGCCGGCGTCCATCGCCGCTTTGGCTTTGCGACCGAGCTCCGACCCCGCCGAAACGGCCGCCCGCAGGAGATCCCCGGTCGCCACATGCGGAATTTTGTACTTCTCCGACAGTAACTTAGCCTGGGTCCCTTTGCCGGAACCCGGTGCACCCAGTAGCACGATTCTCATGTTGTTCTCGCCTGTCTCCCTTGGGTTTCGCCGCCGACGGGATTTCCGTCCCGGTTGAGGGGCAACGTAACCTACAATTTGCCCCCTCCGCACGTCAATGGCGGGGCAAATTTCGGCGAAAATGGCGGCCGGTTCGTGACGATTATTGGCATGTTCGGGTAACCTTGGCACCCCGACGCGGGGCCCCGCACCCGGAACCGGCGTCCCGTCGCAGGCGAGCGGCGGCGATCGAGACCCTACAGCAATCGTAAGGATCAAGCACCAACCATGCCCAAACCCAAGAACGCCTTTTACGCGCAGTCCGGCGGCGTGACCGCGGTGATCAACGCCTCGGCGTGCGGCGTGATCGAGACCGCACGCAAGTACAGGAGCAAGATCGGTAAGGTCTACGCCGGGCGCGACGGCATCATCGGCGCGCTCACGGAAGACTTAATAGATACGAGCAAGGAGTCGGCGGCCGCCATCCGCGCCCTGCGGTACACTCCCGGCGGCGCCTTCGGCTCGTGCCGCTACAAGCTGAAGAGTCTCGAGGAGAGCCGCGCGCAGTACGAGCGCCTGATCGAGGTCTTCAAGGCGCACGACATCGGCTACTTCTTCTACAACGGCGGCGGCGACAGCGCCGACACGTGCCTCAAGATCGCGCAGCTGTCGCAGCAGATGGACTACCCGCTCATCGCGGTGCACGTGCCGAAGACCGTCGACAACGATCTTCCGATCACGGACAACAGCCCCGGATTCGGCAGCGTCGCGAAGTACATCGCCGTCGCGGTGCGGGAAGCGAGCCTCGACGTGGCGTCGATGGCGCGCACCTCGACGAAGGTGTTCGTGCTCGAAACGATGGGACGCCACGCCGGCTGGATCGCCGCCGCGGGCGGGCTCGCGGGTGAAAAGCCCGGCGATCCGCCCCATGTCATCCTCTTCCCCGAGATCACCTTCGACGAGGAAAAGTTCTTGTCCAGGGTGGACGAATCCGTTAAGAAGTACGGCTATTGCACCGTCGTCGTTTCCGAAGGCGTGCGCGACCGCAACGGCAAGTTCCTCGCGGAGGCGGGAACGCGCGACGCCTTCGGGCACGTACAGCTCGGCGGCGTCGGCCCGGTCGTCGCGCAGCTCATCAAGGACAAGCTCGGCTATAAGTACCACTGGGCGGTGGCCGACTATCTGCAGCGCTCCGCGCGCCACATCGCCTCGAAGGTCGACGTCGAACAGGCGTACGCCGTCGGCCGCGCGGCGGTCGAGCTCGCGGTCAAGGGCAAGGGCGGCGTGATGCCGACCATCGTGCGCCAGTCGAGCAAGCCGTACAAGTGGAAAATCGGCGTCGCCGACCTGCGGGACGTGGCGAACGTGGAAAAGAAGCTGCCGCGCGACTACATCACGGAGGACGGCTTCGGCATCACGGCCAAGTGCCGCAACTACCTCGCCCCCCTGATACAGGGCGAGGACTATCCGCCGTACAAGAACGGGCTGCCGCAGTACGTGCGGCTGAAGAACGTGCCCGTGAAGAAGCGTTTGAAAACAGAATTCAAAGTGTGAGCTGAACCAGAGCCGTCCACGCAACGGCAACCGGTAACAAACCGCGGGCCCGTCCCGCTATCACCTCTCAGGGGAGAAAAGCATGTCGAATAGTTTGTGGTTTGCATTGGCCTGCGCGGCCGCCGCCATCGTGTATGGCGCGGTCTCGATCCGGTGGGTGCTGGCCAAGCCCACCGGAAGCGAGCGCATGCGCGAAATCGCCGCGGCGATCCAGGAAGGCGCCTCCGCCTACCTGAACC
The DNA here is from genome assembly GCA_036563785.1 of Burkholderiales bacterium. Classification (GTDB taxonomy): domain Bacteria; phylum Pseudomonadota; class Gammaproteobacteria; order Acidiferrobacterales; family Sulfurifustaceae; genus JACQFZ01. The sequence continues at coordinate 5,497 of DATCLR010000013.1, forward strand.
GCCAGTACAGCACGATCGGGATCGTCGGCGTGATCCTGTTCGTGGTGATCTTCTTCGGCCTGGACCCGCAGACCGCGGTCGGCTTCGCGATCGGTGCGGTCTGCTCGGCGCTCGCGGGCTATATCGGCATGCACATCTCCGTGCGCGCCAACGTGCGCACCACGGAGGCGGCGAAGCAGGGGCTCAACCCGGCGCTGCAGGTGGCGTTCCGCGCCGGCGCCATCACCGGCCTCCTCGTCGTCGGCCTCGGTCTCCTCGGCGTCGCCGGCTACTACGCGATCCTCAAGATCATGTACAGCGACGCGGCGGAAGGCATGCTGGTGCACTGGCTGGTCGGCCTCGCGTTCGGCGGCTCGCTCATCTCGATCTTCGCGCGCCTCGGCGGCGGCATCTTCACCAAGGGCGCCGACGTCGGTGCCGACCTCGTCGGCAAGGTCGAAGCCGGCATTCCCGAGGACGATCCGCGCAACCCGGCCGTGATCGCCGATAACGTCGGCGACAACGTCGGCGACTGCGCCGGCATGGCGGCGGACCTGTTCGAGACCTACGCCGTGACCATCATCGCGGCGATGCTGCTCGGCGCGCTGCTCGCCGACTCGGCGAACGCCGTGCTCTACCCGCTCGTGCTGGGCGGCGTCTCGATCATCGCGTCGATCATCGGCACGTTCTTCGTGCGGCTCGGCAGCAGCGGCAAGATCATGGCCGCGCTGTACCGCGGGCTCATCGTGTCCGGCATTCTCGCCGTCATCGGCTTCTGGTTCGTGACGGACGCCATGATGGCGGGCGGCAAGTTCTCGACCGGCGCGCTCTTCGGCTCCGCCGTCATCGGACTGCTGCTCACGGCCGCCATGGTCATCCTGACCGAGTACTACACCGCGACCGAGTACTCGCCCGTGCGCAAAGTCGCCGCCGCCTCGGTGACCGGCCACGCGACGAACATCATCGCCGGGCTCGGTCTGTCGATGAAGGCGACGGCGCTGCCCGTGATCGCGGTCTGCCTCTCGATCTGGGGCTCCTACCAGCTCGCCGGGCTCTACGGCATCGCGATCGCCGCGGTCGCGATGCTCTCGATGACCGGCATCATCGTCGCCCTCGACGCGTACGGCCCGGTAACCGACAACGCCGGCGGCATCGCCGAAATGTCGGAGCTGCCGAAGAAGGTGCGCGACGTCACCGATCCGCTCGACGCGGTCGGCAACACCACCAAGGCGGTGACGAAGGGCTACGCGATCGGTTCCGCCGGCCTCGCGGCGCTGGTGCTGTTCGCCGACTACACCAACCAGCTCGAGGCGCACGTCGGGCAGTCGGTCGAGTTCTCGCTCTCCGATCCCAACGTCATCATCGGCCTGCTGGTGGGCGGCCTCATTCCGTATCTCTTCGGCGCCATGGCGATGGAGGCCGTCGGCCGCGCCGCCGGCAGCGTCGTGATCGAAGTGCGCCGGCAGTTCAAGGAGATCAAGGGCATCATGACGGGCAAGGCCAAGCCCGACTACTCGCGCGCCGTCGACATGCTGACGCGCGCCGCGATCAAGGAGATGATCGCGCCCTCGCTCCTGCCGGTGCTCGCGCCGCTCGTCATCGGCTTCCTGCTCGGCCGCGAAGCGCTCGGCGCCATGCTGCTCGGCTCGATCGTGACCGGCATCTTCGTCGCGATCTCGATGACGACGGGCGGCGGCGCGTGGGACAACGCCAAGAAGTACATCGAGGACGGCAATCACGGCGGCAAGGGCTCGGACGCGCACAAAGCGGCCGTCACCGGCGACACGGTCGGCGATCCGTACAAGGACACGGCCGGTCCCGCGATCAACCCGATGATCAAGATCATCAATATCGTAGCGCTCCTGATCGTCCCGCTGCTCTAGCGCGGAGCGGAGCGTGCAGCCGCTCGGAGGGGCCGCGACAGCGGCCCCTTTTCTTTCGTGCGCCGGCGAATCCCGCCCCGTGACGCGGGGCCGAGAGCGGACTAGGAGGAGGCGGCGACGGCGCTCGGGCGGTCGGCGGGTGCGCCAGCCGCGAGCTCGTCGGCCGGCAGCGCGCGCAGGCCCAGCCGCTCGAAGAGCGCGCGATCGGCATCGACCTCCGGGTTCGGCGTGGTGAGCAGGCGGTCGCCGTAGAAGATCGAGTTCGCTCCCGCGAAGAAGCAGAGCGCCTGCAGATGATCCGGCAGGCTCGTGCGCCCCGCCGACAACCGCAACATGGACGTGGGCAGCGCGATCCGGGCGACGGCGATCGTGCGCACGAACTCGAGCGGATCGAGCGCCGGCTGATCGCCGAGCGGCGTGCCGGGAATGCGTACGAGCAGGTTGATGGGGACGCTCTCCGGCGGCGGGTCGAGCGCCGCGAGCTCGGCGATGAAGGCCGCGCGATCGGCGCGCGACTCCCCGAGCCCCATGATGCCGCCGCAGCACAGCTTGATGCCGGCCGCGCGCACCTTCGCCAGGGTGTCGAGCCGATCCTCGAAGGTGTGGGTGTGGATCACGCGCGCGTAGTGCGCACGCGAGGTATCGAGATTGTGGTTGTAGTAGTCGAGCCCGGCGGCGGCGAGACGCTCGGCCTGCCCCTCGCGCAGCATGCCGAGCGTGACGCAGGTCTCGAGCCCGAGCGCCTTGACCGCGCGCACCATCTCCTCCACCCGCTCCAGATCCTTGTCCTTGGGCCCGCGCCAGGCCGCGCCCATGCAGAAGCGGGTGGCGCCGCGCGCCTTCGCCGCGCGCGCGGCGGCGAGCACCTCCTCGAGCGACATGAGCGGCTGCGCCGCCACACCCGTATCGAATCGCACCGACTGCGAGCAGTAGCCGCAGTCCTCGGAGCAGCCGCCGGTCTTGATCGAGAGCAGCGTCGAGAGCTGCACGGCGTTCGGATCGAAGTGCCGCCGGTGCACCGTGTGCGCCCGGAACAGCAGGTCGTTGAACGGCAATGAGAACAGCGCTTCGATCTCGCCGGCGGTCGGCATGCGGATCTCCCGAATCGAGGTGTACGCGGGAAGCTAGGCGATGCGCGCGGACCTGTCAACGCTTCGCAGAGAATCCGGTTTACGAAGGCGCTCGCACTACGGGGGGCGTGCCGGCCGCCGTCGGCGAAGCCCGTCGGCCGGCTAACGCAGGGGCTCGGGCGCGCGAAACGGTCGCGTGCTGCGGCGTGAAAGGCCGCGGCGCGACTGGCGCCACTGCCGCGGCCCGGCTACCATCCGCCGCGGCATGCAACATACGGACGACGACAACTCCTGGATTTCGCGTTTGCGGAGCTTCGGCGGCCTGCGGCACGCGCTCCTGCTGGTGACGGTGGCGCTCATCGTGTTCGTGCCGCCGCCCGGAACGCGCGCGGTGCTGACGGGCTGGCCGCTGGTCACCACGGTGCTGATTCCGGTGCTCGCGCCGATGACGTTCATGGTCCTGCTGCTCGACGCACTGATGGCGCGGGTGTTCCTGACGGACGCCGAAGGTGCGGCGCGTCAGCGCTACAAGACCATCCTGCTCGCCGATCTGCTCGCGGCCGCCGTTCTGCTCCTGCGCTGGCTGCCCTACTTTGCGGCGCTGCGCGTCTGAGCCTTCGGCACGCGCCCGATGAGCGCAGCGGCTGGCTGGGCACTCGCGGCGGCGGTGCTGATGCACGTCTCCTGGAACCTCGCTGCGCGTCGCGCCGATCCGCGGAGCCACTTCCTCTGGTGGGGTCTGCTCGCGTGGCTGCTCGTGTTCGGTCCCTGGTCGATCGTGCATCTCGTCGCCGCCGTCGACTGGACGGCTACCCTGGCCGGACTGCTGCTCGTCACCTGCGCCGCGAACACCCTTTATTTCGTCGCGCTCGGTACCGCGTATCGCCACGGTCCGGTGCCGCTCGTCTACCCCATCGCGCGCAGCTCGCCCCTCTGGATCGCCGCCTGGATGGCGCTCTTCTTCGGCGAGCGCCTCCCGGCCGCCGGCTGGGGCGGCATCGCGCTCAGCGTCGCCGGCGTCCTCGCGCTCGCGCTCACGGCGCGCGGCGGAGCCCGGGCCCGGGCGGTGCCCTGGGCGGTCGCCGCCGCGCTCGGTACCAGCGCCTACTCGATCGCCAACAAGTTCGCCGTTCCCGCCCTGCCGGACTACGTCGCGCTGCTCGGGTGGATCAGTGCCGCGTTCGCCGCCTCGTGGATCGGGCTCACACTGCAGCACTGGCGGCAGGCGGGGCGCGCCACGCCGGCGGTGCGCCCGCCGCTGCTCCTCGTCGCGATCGCCGGGGCATTCGTAGGCAACGCCTACGCGCTCGTGATCCATGCCATGCGCTACATCCCCGCCGCCTACGCCGTCGCGTTCACCAACGCGGGCATCGTGATCGCGGGACTCATCGCCATGATCTGGTTCCGCGAGCGCGATCACTGGGCGCTGCGCCTCGCCGCCATGATCGCGATCTGTGCCGGCCTGTCGCTGCTCGCGCTGCGTTAGCACGCGCTCGAGGCGCCTGAGGCGAATCCCGATCAATAAAAAGCGAGCCGCGAAAGCGGCATACGCGGGCGACGGACGCCGGGATGCTCGAAGCGCCCGGCTAGGTCTCGACGAATCCGCCTCCGTTCGGATGCAGCACCTGGCCGGTCATGTACGAACCGTCGGAGCTTGCAAGGAGCACGTACGCGGGCGCCACCTCGGCCGGCTGGCCGGCGCGCCCCATCGGCACGTCGGCGCCGAACTTCTCGACCCGCGCGGCCGGGAACGTCGCCGGAATGAGCGGCGTCCAGATCGGACCGGGCGCCACGCCGTTCACCCGGATCCCGCGCCCCACGAGCGCGAGCGCCAGCGAACGCGTGAATGCGACGATCGCGCCCTTGGTGGCGGCATAATCGAGCAGGTGGCCGCTGCCGCGGTACGCCGTGACCGAGGTGGTGTTGAGAATCACGGAACCGGCGCGCAGATGAGCGAGCGCCGCCTTGGCCATGAAGAAGTACGCGAAGATGTTCGTGCGAAACGTGGCGAGCAGCTGCTCCGCCGTGATGTCCTCGAGCCCGCCCTGCGGATGCTGCTCGGCGGCGTTGTTCACGAGAACGTCGAGGCCGCCGAACTCCCGCACGGTGCGGTTCACCGCCTCGTAGCAGAACGCTTCCTCGCCCACGTCGCCGCGAAGCGCCAGGCAGCGGCGCCCTTCGGCCTCGACGAGCGCGCACGTCTCCTCCGCGTCGCGCTCCTCTTCGAGGTAGACGATGGCCACGTGCGCGCCTTCGCGCGCGAAGTGCACCGCCACGGCGCGGCCGATGCCGCTGTCGCCGCCCGTGATGAGCGCGATGCGGCTGTCGAGCCGGCCGCTCCCGCGGTAGTCGTCGCGGATGTACACCGGCCGCGGCTGCATGTCGTGCTCGCGTCCCGGCTGCCGCGCCTGATGCTGCGGCGGACGGCGCTCTTGCTCCTGTCGCAGGTCCATTTGCGCTCCTCGAGTGACTCGTTTATCCAAATCGCAACACGGACGATCAATTTGCCGCGCCGCGGCGCGCGCCTTTGTCCGCGCATGCGAACGTTCGACCCTACTCGCGCGAAGCGGTTCCCCTTCATCGCTGACCCTGTTAGTGCGAGAAGCGCCTCGCTAGACTCGCTTTCACTCTTCGAAGCCCGGCGCCGCGACGCGAGCGAGGCGGCGGGCTCATCGTGTAGTCCGGATCACGCAGTCAAGGAACAGCGAATCATGAAGCGACGGATAGTGGGGTTCCACAAGGACGAGCGGAACGATTGGGTCGCCGATCTCGAATGCGGGCACACGCAGCACGTGCGTCACCGTCCGCCCTGGATCAATCGCCCCTGGGTCGTGACCGCGGAGGGACGCCGCGGCCGCATCGGGGCCAAGCTCAATTGCAAGAAGTGCGGCGCCGAGGTGAGCGCGGGACAGGGCACTTCGCACACCTATCATTGACCGGCGAGCCGTACCGGCGTACAGCGGGCGCCCGGAAGCGACTAAAATGATCGCCGCGTCATCGGCTGACCGGCGATGAAATACAAGGACTATTACCAGATTCTCGGCGTCCCCCGCGACGCGAGCGAAGAGGACATCAAGAAGGCCTATCGCCGGCTGGCCCGGAAGTACCATCCGGACGTCTCCAAGGAGCGCGACGCCGAAGAGCGCTTCAAGGAGATCAGCGAGGCTTACGAGGTTCTCAGGGACAAGGAGAAGCGCGCCGCCTACGACCGGCTCGGGCAGTACCGGCCGGGGGAGGAGTTCCGTCCGCCCCCCGACTGGGCCGAGCAGTTCGTGCGCGGTTTCGGCGGCCGATTCGCCGAAGGCATCGATCTCTCGGATCTCTTCGGCGATCTCTTCGGCGGCGGAAGGCGCACGCGCGGCTTCGCCGCGCCCGGCGAGGACTACGAAGCGGTCGTGCACCTCACGCTCGAGGAAGCGGCGCGGGGCACGGAGGTTGCGCTCGACCTCAACGTGCCCGAGTACGACGCCGAGGGCATGCCGCGGCGCGCGCCGCGGCAGATCAAGGTGCGCATCCCGAAAGGCGTGAGTGACGGTCAGAAGCTGCGCGTGCCCGGGAAGGGCGGTCCGGGCATCAACGGCGGACCGCCCGGCGCGCTGTATCTCGAGATCCGGCTGCGGCCGCATCCGCTGTTCCGGCCGAGTGGACACGATCTGTACCTCGAGGTGCCGATCGCCCCGTGGGAGGCCGTGCTCGGAGCCACGCTCGAAGTGCCGACGCTCGACGGGAAGGTGCGGCTCAAGATTCCCGCGGGCGCGTGCGCCGGGCAGAAGCTGCGTCTCGCCGGCAAGGGCCTCCCGAAACCGGGCGGGGGCCACGGCGATCTCTACGCCGTACTCCAGATCGTGACTCCCTCGGCGCCGACGCCGCGCGAGCGCGAGCTCTACGAGGAGCTCGCCCGGGTGTCGCCCTTCGACCCGCGCGATCGCTTCGCCGGCAGGAGCTAGCGCGATGGCCGCCGACGAACTGCTGTTGAGCGAACTTCTCTACGTTTCCGTAAGCGAGGTCGCAGCCGCATCCGGGTTGAGCGTCGAGGACATCGGCGAGCTCATCGACCTCGGCGCCCTGGAACCGGCGCCGCACGCCGGCGCGGAAGTATCGCTGCCGGCCCGTGCGATCGAGGCGGCGCGTGCCGTTCGCCAGCTGCAACGCGACTTCGAGCTGCCGCTCGCGGGCGCCGCGCTGGTGCTGGCCTATCGCGAACGCATCCGGGAGCTCGAGGAGCGCCTGCGCCTGCTCGAGTGTCTGGTGCCCGAAGCCGCGCGCCAGTAGACGGATCCCGCTCACTCGAGCAGGAGCTCGAGCTCCTCCGCGAACGTCTCGAACGTCGGCACGCCGAACGCCATTCGTTCCACCTTCACGCCTCCCCCGACAATGCGGCCCACGATGAAGGTCGGCGTGCCGCGCACGCCGAGCCGGCGCCCTTCGAGCAGATCGCGCTCCACCGCGGCGCGCGCTTCGTTGGAACGGCGGCAGGCTTCGAAGCGCTCGGCGTCGAGCCCGAGCTCCGCCGCGAGCCGGGTATACAAAGCGTCGCCGAGGTGCGCCTGCTCCGCGTAGAGCCGCTGCTGCATGTCCCAGTAGCGCGACTGCCGGCCGGCGCAGTAGGCGGCAACCGAGGCGCCGAGCGCGTGCGCGTGATGCGCGAGGGGGAAATCCATGTAGTAGAAGCGCACGCGGCCGGTATCGATGTAGCGCTCCTTAAGCCGGGGCAGCGCGTTCAGATGAAACGAGCGGCAGTAAGGGCACTGATAGTCAGCGAACTCGACGACCGCGACGCGTGCGTCGGCGCTTCCGAGTGCGCGCCGCGGATCCACGGCGACGACCGGCGGCGCGAGCGGCGCAACGGCCCGCGGGGCGCTGCGCTGCACCGCACTCGAACCGCGGCTGCTGCGAGTCGTCGCTTCCTCCGACGGCGGCCCGCCTCCCGCGGCATGGGCCGCACCCGCGGCGAGCGCGGCGCCCAGCAGCAGCGCCCAGGTCCCGCGCGCCACGAGCCCGCGCCAGCCGGATCGATACGGCCGGGTGCCGGCGGCCTGCCGACTCACCGGCACGGCCCGATACGCTTGCCGGAGACCTCGCTCGTGCTCGTCTCCTCCTTCTGCCCTTTGTGGCGGACGGTGCTCTTGAACACGCCGTTCATACGGTTGCCGCTGTAGGTGGCCTTGCCGCTGATCTCCATCACGCTCCCGCCCTCCTTGCAGCGCAACGTCCAGGAAACCGTGTTCCCCTTGACGCTCTGTTTCGGGGCCTCGCACTTTTTCTCCAGCTCCGGATCCCGCTGCGTCGGCAGCATGTGGTCCCGGGTCAGGCACTGGGTGTAGCGCGCGAGCGAGATCGGCGGCGCTCCCGGCACAGCCAGCTTCATCTCGAACTCCCAAAGACCTTCCTCGATGTTCGGCGCTGCGGACGCGCCGGCGGCCGACAGCAGCAGCGCGGGCAAGGTCAGGCGTGCGGCGAGGCGTGCGAGCGACATGCGTTTCCTCCCTTGAGTCGTGTGCGGTCTCCAAGCGATTAAAGCACCGCGGCAGACGTGCGTACAGCCGGACGGGCCGCAGGCGGTTACAATGACCGACATGACCGGACCCCGCGACGGGCTGGCCCCCGCCTTCATCGAGGAGCTGCACACGCGCGCCCTCGAGTTCGCCGACACGGCGCGCGCGCTCGTGAACGACGCCTGGGCGCGCGGCTTCACCGCCGAGCGCAAGGCCGACGGCAGCTTCGTGACGAATGTCGACCTCGAGGTCGAGGACCGGCTGCGCCAGCTGATCCGGCGCCACTACCCGGAGCACGGCGTGCTCGGGGAAGAGTTTCCCCCGGCGCGTCCGGGCGCCGAATTCCAGTGGATTATCGATCCGATCGACGGCACCGAGGACTTCGTCCACCGCGTGCCGACCTTCGGGAGCATCTTCGCGCTCTACTACCAGGGCGAACCCGTGGTCGGGATCCTCGACCATCCGGCGCTCGGCGTGCGCTGTCATGCCGCGTACCGCCGCGGCACGTGGAAGAACGACGAGCGCGTCGTGATCGAGGATCTGCCGCCCGACCGTCCGGCGGAGCAGGTGCGCCTCGTCACGAGCGCCCGCGCCAACTACGTCCGCTACCGCGACGACGGCGCCGACTTCGACGCCGTGACGCGCGCTTTCCCGAACCACCGCATCTACCGCTCGTGCTACGGCCACACGCTCGTCGCCACCGGCGCCGTGGACGCGATGGTCGACTACCAGGACACGCCCTGGGACATCGCCGCCTGCCGCCTCACCACCGAGGAAGCCGGCGGCGTTTTCCGGGTGGTGCGGCAGTTCATGGTCGAGGGCACGCCGATCTACAGCACGGTGTTCGGCAAGCGTGCGGTCGTCGAACGGCTGTGCGCGCTCCTGGGCGCGGCGTAGCCGACCGCGGCGCGCGCACCTATAATGCGCGCGCTTTCGCCAGGTTCTCGTTCAGGAGGTCCGGGAATGCATGCTCTTCGGTGGATCGGTTTGCTGGTCGCGACGCTCGTGCTGAGCGGCTGCGGTTACAACACGCTGCAGCGGCAGGACGAGCAGGTGAAAGCCGCCTGGTCCGAGGTGCTCAACCAGTACCAGCGGCGCGCCGACCTCATTC
>DATCLR010000014.1:0-11107 GCA_036563785.1 Burkholderiales bacterium
TGTTCATCGGCCCGCGCCCAGAAACCATTCGGCTCATGGGAGACAAGATCTCCGCGATCAGGGCGATGAAAAAGGCCGGCATACCCTGCGTCCCAGGGTCGGACGGTCCGCTGCCCAAGGACGACCGCGAGGTGTTTCGCATCGCCGAGCGTATCGGCTATCCGGTGCTCATCAAGGCGAGCGGCGGGGGCGGTGGCCGGGGCATGCGCGTCGTGCACACGGAGGCCGCGCTCCTCAACGCCATCGCGACCACGCGCGCGGAGGCGATGGCGGCGTTCAACAACGACACCGTGTACATGGAGAAGTACCTCGAGAACCCGCGGCACATCGAATTCCAGGTGCTCGCGGACGAGCACGGCAACGCGATCCATCTCGGCGAGCGCGACTGCTCGCTGCAGCGCCGTCACCAGAAGGTAATCGAGGAAGCGCCCGCACCCGGCATCCCGGAGAAGCTCCGCCAGCGCATGGGCGAGCGCTGCGCGGAAGCCTGCCGGCGCATCGGCTACCGCGGCGCCGGCACGTTCGAGTTCCTGTACCAGGACGGCGAGTTCTACTTCATCGAGATGAACACGCGCGTGCAGGTCGAGCACCCGGTGACGGAAATGGTGACGGGCGTCGACATCGTGAAGGAGCAGATTCTGATCGCTGCCGGCGAACGCCTGTCGTACCGCCAGAAGGACATCACGTGGCGCGGGCACGCGATCGAGTGCCGCATCAACGCCGAGGACCCGCAGAAATTCACGCCCTCGCCCGGGCGCATTACGTACTACCATCCGCCCGGCGGACCCGGCGTGCGCGTCGATACCCACATTTACAACAACTACACGGTGCCGCCGTACTACGATTCGATGATCGCGAAAGTGATCGCGCACGCCGAGACGCGCGAGCTCGCGCTCGCGCGCATGCGCGTGGCGCTCTCGGAGATGGTGATCGACGGCATCAAGACCAATATTCCGCTGCACCAGGAAATCCTGAACGACGCGAATTTCATCCGCGGCGGCGTGAACATCCACTACCTCGAGAAGAAGCTCGGCCTGTAGCCGCGCCGGCGCGCTCGCGCCGCACGCGCCGCACTTGTATGCTTGGCGCGTGCCCTGGCTGCGGATCAGGATTCCGGCGAGCGCCGCGGACGCGGATGCGGTCGCCGATGCCCTCGAAGAGTGCGGCGCGCTCGCCGTCACTGTCGAAGGTGCGGGCGCGGAGGAGCGGCTGCAGGGCGCGCTCGAGCGCGCGCCGCTCTGGGACGAGAACCGCGTGACCGGACTTTTCCCTGCGGAAACGGACCCTGCGCAGGTGATCGCTTCCGTGCGGCAGGCGCTCGCACGGGAGACGCTCGAGCACAGCGTCGACGTGCTCCCCGACGAGGACTGGGAGCGCACCTGGATGGAGCGCTACCGGCCGCTACGGATCACAGAGGGTTTGTGGGTGGTGCCGAGCTGGTGCACGCCCCCCGATCCATCGGCCGTCAACATCGTCCTCGATCCGGGGCTCGCCTTCGGCACGGGCACCCATCCGACCACCGCGCTCTGTCTCGAATGGCTCGCGCGGGTGCCGATCGCCGGCCGGCGCGTGATCGACTACGGCTGCGGCTCGGGAATCCTGGCGATCGCCGCGCTGAAGCTCGGGGCTGCCGAGGCGTTCGGCGTGGACGTCGATCCGCAGGCGCTCGCGGTGAGCGGCGAGAACGCCGCGCGCAACGGCGTCGCGGCGCGGTACCGCGCCTGCGCGCCCGAAGCGCTTCCGTCCGCCGTCGCCGGCGACGTTCTCGTCGCGAACATCCTCGCCGGCACGCTGATCGAGCTCGCACCCCAATTGGAGCGGCGCCTCCTGCCGCACGGCGCCGTCGCGCTGAGCGGTATTCTGCCCGAGCAGGCGGACGACGTCCGAAGGGCTTATCCGCGATTCGCGCTCGAGCAGCGCGAACGCGACGGCTGGGTGCTTCTCGCCGGAGCTCGCATCGGCTGACGACGCATGTACACGCGCTGCCCGGACTGCCAGACGGCGTATCGCATCACGATCGCGCAGCTCAAAGCGCGCGACGGTCTGGTGCGCTGCGGCCGCTGCGATTCCGTCTTTCGCGCCGACCTGCACCTTTTCGCCCCTCCGGCCGGTACGCCGCCCGTCGAGGCGCCCCGCGAGCGCGCGGAGGAGCAGGAAACGCTTCGCCTGCGCGACAAGGAAATTCCGATCATCACCGACACTTCCATCTTCCAGGCGCCGCAGCGCGGATTGCCGGCGCCCATCTGGGTGCTCGGCGCGCTCGCGCTCGCGGCGCTGCTCGTCGGACAGTTCGCGTATTTCTATCGCGACGAGCTGGCGCAGGTGCCCGCGCTGCGCCCGCCTCTCGCGCGCTTCTGCGCGCACCTCGGCTGCGAGCTCGCGCCGCTCGTCGGCGCCGCCGTGCCCGAGCTCGTCGAGACGCGCATCGCGCCGCATCCGCGCTACAGCAACGTGCTGCGACTGCGCGCCCGCCTCGTGAACCGCAGCGAGCGCGAGCAGCCGCTGCCGCTGCTGCAGGTGAGCCTCACCGACAGCGAAGGGCGGCTGCTCGCACGACGCACGTTCGCGCCGCATCATTACGTGCAGCCGCCCGCGCGCCCGGATGCGCCGATGCCTCCGAATATCGTCGTCGACGCGCTGCTCGACGTAACGAACCCGGATCAAAGGGCCGCGGGTTTCGAGATCCAGCTCTTCGCAGCCGCCGGCTGACGTCCGCGCGCAGCACGCGAACGCGCACGCGGCTCGGCGACATTTCGTCGATGCACGAGGATTCCGCGCCGCGGTCGCGCATCGCTGCGGTACGACACGTTGTGCGCTTGCGTCGCGTCGACACGAGTAACGCGCTGTACCGGATCGTGCCCCCGCGCTCCGCGCGCCCTCTTCCCCCCGCGAAGAATTTCTGGTTATGATTCCGCCCCCCGCCGATTCGAAGGGCAGAGACGATCCGACATGAGAATCGGATTGCACCAGTTACGCAACAATCTTTTCCTTGCGCCGATGGCGGGTGTTACCGACAGGCCCTTCCGGCAGCTGTGCAAGCGTCTCGGCGCGGGCATGGCGGCCTCCGAGATGGTTTCCTCGAACTCGCTGCTGTGGGGCAGCGACAAGACGCTGCGGCGCGCCGATCACAGCGGCGAGCAGGAGCCGCGCGCCGTGCAGATCGTCGGCGCCGATCCGGCGATGATGGCGGAAGCCGCACGCTTCAATGTTGATCGCGGCGCACAGATCATCGACATCAACATGGGCTGCCCCGCGAAGAAGGTGTGCAACGTGATGGCGGGCTCGGCGCTGCTGCGCGATGAGGCGCTCGTGGCACGCATCTTGCGCGCGGTCGTCCAGGCGGTGGACGTGCCGGTGACGCTCAAGATCCGCACCGGCTGGGATCGCGCGCACAAGAACGGCGTGCGGATCGCGCGCATCGCCGAGGACTGCGGCATCCAGGCCCTCGCGGTGCACGGGCGCACGCGCGCCGACCTGTTCCAGGGTGAAGCCGAGTACGAAACCATCGCCGCCATCAAGCAGGCCGTGCGCATTCCGGTCATCGCGAACGGCGACATCGATTCTCCCGAGAAAGCGGCCGCGGTGCTGCGCCAGACCGGCGCCGACGGCATCATGATCGGGCGCGCCGCCCAGGGAAATCCCTGGATTTTCAGGGAGATCGAGCACTATCTCGCGACCGGCGAAAAGCTTCCGCCCCCGACGATCGAGGAGGTGCGCGACACCCTGATCGCGCACCTGCACAACCTCTACGACTTCTACGGCGAGCACCGGGGCGTGCGCGTCGCGCGCAAGCACATTTCCTGGTACAGCAAGGGATTCGTCGGCGGCGCCGTGTTCCGCCACCGCGTCAATCAGGTCGAGACGGCCGCGGCGCAGCTCGACATGGTGCGTGAGTTCTTCGATCGCCAGATGCAGAAACTCGGGCTCGCGGCATGAAAGAGCGCAAAGTTCTGCTGTCGACGCACGTACGGAACTCGCTCGAGCGGTACTTCCACGACCTCAACGGCGAGAAGACCACGAACGTGTACCATATGGTCATGGCGGAAGTGGAGCGGCCGCTGCTCGAGATCGTCATGCGCCACGTGAAGAGCAATCAGTGCCGCGCGGCGGAGCTCCTCGGCATCAACCGCAACACGCTTCGCAAGAAGCTCAAGCAGTACAAGCTCAACTGAGCGGCGCCGCGGCACGCGCTGCCGCTCGCGAACTCACGATGACCGCAATCAGGCGCGCGCTCATCAGCGTATCGGACAAGACCGGGATCGTGGATTTCGCGCGCGCGCTCGCGGCTCGCGGCGTCGAGATTCTCTCCACCGGCGGCACCGCGCGCCTGCTCGCCGACGCCGGTGTGCGCGTCGTCGAGATCGCGCAGCACACCGGTTTTCCCGAAATGCTCGACGGACGCGTGAAGACGCTGCATCCGCGCGTACACGCGGGCGTGCTCGCGCGCCGCGACGAACCGGCGCACATGGCGGCGCTCGCGCAGCACGACATCCCGCCGATCGATCTCGTCGTCGTCAATCTCTATCCTTTCGAGCGGACCGTCGCGCGCGACGACTGCACGCTCGCCGAAGCGATCGAGAACATCGACATCGGCGGACCGACGCTGCTGCGTGCCGCGGCGAAGAATCACGCGGCGGTCACGGTGGTGGTCGAGAGCGCGGACTACGACGTGGTGCTCGCGGAGATGGATGCGAACGCGAACGCCGTCACTGCGGCGACACGCTTTCGTCTCGCGGTCAAGGCGTTCGAGCACACCGCGCGCTACGACGGGGCGATCGCCAACTATCTCGGCGCGCTCGCGCCGGACGGCGCGCGCACCGATTTCGCGCGCACGCTCAACCTGCAGCTCCGCCTCTCGACGGTGCTGCGCTACGGCGAGAACCCGCACCAGCGTGCCGCGTTCTACGTCGAGCACTCGCCGCCGGCGGGAAGCATCGCGAGCGCGCACCGGCTGCAGGGCAAGGAGCTCTCGTTCAACAACATCGCGGACGCCGATGCGGCGCTGGAGTGCGTGAAGGCGTTCGAGCGTCCGGCGTGCGTGATCGTCAAGCACGCCAATCCCTGCGGCGTCGCCGTCGCCGACTCGCTCGCGGCCGCGTACGACGCGGCCTATGCGACGGATCCGACCTCCGCGTTCGGCGGCATCATCGCGTTCAACCGCCCGCTCGACGGCGCAACTGCGCGCGCGATCGTCGCGCGCCAGTTCGTCGAGGTGATCGTGGCGCCCGAGATCGACGACGAGGCGCGCAGCGCGCTCGCATCCAAAGCCAACGTGCGCCTGCTCGCCTGCGGTGCCTGGGCCGCGCCCGCGGCACCCGCCTGGGACCTCCGGCGGGTCTCGGGGGGCGTGCTGCTCCAGGACGCGGACACCGCCCGCATCGCGCCGGAGCAGCTGAAGGTGGTGACGCGCCGGGCCCCGAGCGACGCGGAGCTCCGCGACCTCCTTTTCGCATGGCGCGTCGTCAAGCACGTGAAGTCGAACGCCATCGTCTACTGCCGCGACGAACGCACCATCGGCATCGGCGCGGGCCAGATGAGCCGCGTGGACAGCGCCCGGCTCGCGATTCTAAAGGCGCGCGACGCGGGGCTCGAAGTGCGCGGAAGCGTCATGGCGTCCGACGCGTTCTTCCCCTTCCGCGACGGCCTGGATCAGGCCGCGGCGGCCGGCGTGACGGCGGTGATCCAGCCGGGCGGCTCGATGCGCGATCAGGAGGTGATCGCCGCCGCCGACGAGCACGGGATCGCCATGGTATTCACGGGCGTGCGGCATTTTCGGCACTGACCTTCGCGGCGTAGCGCACGCGCGTCGCGCGGACGATCGCGCGCCTCGCCATTCGATGAGCGCCGCTTCTCCGCGCATGTCACTGGATCGGTCATGGGTATGAAAATTCTGGTTGTCGGGGGTGGCGGGCGCGAACATGCGCTCGCCTGGAAGGCCGCGCAGTCCTCGCGCACGAGCCGGGTGTACGTCGCGCCCGGCAATGCGGGCACCGCGCGCGAGCCGAAATGCGAGAACGTGCCGATCGCGGCCGAGGATATCGACGGGCTGCTCCGCTTCGCGCACACCGAGAACATCGACCTTACCATCGTGGGTCCGGAGGCCCCGCTCGTCGCCGGCATCGTCGATCGGTTCGCCGCGGCCGGCCTGCGCTGTTTCGGTCCGACGCGGGCGTGCGCACGGCTCGAAGGCTCGAAGGCCTACGCCAAGGGCTTCCTTGCGCGTCACCGGATCCCGACGGCGGCGTACCATGAAACCGACGATTACGAGGAGACGGTGCGCCTCGCCGATACGCTTCGCTTCCCCGCGGTGCTCAAAGCCGACGGTTTGGCCGGGGGCAAGGGCGTCGTGATCGCCGGCACGCGCGAAGAGTTTCTCGAAGCGGCGCGCCGTCTGCAGCGCGAGCGCGTGCTGGGCGACGCGGGGCGGCGCCTCGTGATCGAAGACTTTCTCTCGGGGGAGGAAGTGAGCTTCATCGTGATGGTCGACGGCCGCACGGCGCTCCCGCTCGCCACCTCGCAGGACCACAAGCGCGTGTACGACGGCGACCAGGGACCGAACACCGGCGGCATGGGCGCCTATTCGCCCGCGCCGATCGTCACCCCCGCGCTCCAGGAGCGCATCATGCGCGAGGTGATCGTGCCGACCGTGCACGGCATGGCCGACGAGGGCACCCCTTACACCGGGTTTCTCTATGCCGGCCTCATGATCACGCCGGACGGTACGCCCCACGTGCTCGAATTCAACTGCCGCTTCGGCGATCCCGAGACTCAGCCGGTGCTGATGCGGCTGCAGACGGATCTCGTCGAGCTCATCGAGATCGCGCTCGCCGGCGAGCTCGACCGCGCGGCGGCGCGCTGGGACGTGCGCGCCGCCCTCGGCGTCGTCATGGCGGCCGGCGGCTATCCCGGCGCCTTCGCCAAGGGCGACGTAATCCACGGCTTGCCGGTCGATGCGCCGGACGTCAAGGTGTTCCACGCCGGCACCGCGGAGCGCGACGGGCAGATCGTGACCAGCGGCGGGCGCGTGTTGTGCGTGACTGCGCTCGGCGCTACAGTGACCGCCGCGCAGCAGCGCGCCTACGAGGCGGTGGGGCGCATCCACTGGCAGAACGTGCACTACCGCCGCGATATCGGGTGGCGGGCGATAGCGCGCGAGAAGGCGTGAGGAGCCGGGTCGGCGGCGGCGCACGCGCGGCTCGAGTTCCCTTCGCTTCGCTCCGACGGCGGCTGCTTCGAATCAATTCGGCCATGACCAAACCCTTCGTTGCGATTCTCATGGGGTCGGACTCCGACCTCGAGGCCATGCAGGCGGCGATCGAGACGCTCGACAAGCTCGGCATCGCGCGCGAGGTGCGCGTGCTGTCCGCGCACCGCACGCCGGACGCGACACACGCGTTCGTGAAGGAAGCGGACGCGCGCGGCTGCGCGGTCTTCATCGCCGCCGCGGGCATGGCAGCGCATCTCGCGGGCACCGTGGCCGCGTTGACGTTGAAGCCGGTGATCGGCGTGCCCCTCGACGCCGGGCCGCTCAACGGACAGGACGCGCTCCTCTCCACCGTGCAGATGCCGGGCGGGATTCCGGTCGCGTGCGTCGCGATCGGCAAGGCCGGCGCCAGGAACGCGGCCTACCTCGCCGCCCAGATCATGGCGCTCTCGGATGCCGCGCTCGCCGAGCGACTGCGCGCCGACCGGCAGGCGAACGCAGAACAAGTGCTCGCCAAGGACAAGGCGGTGCAGGAGCGGTTCAGGCAATGAGGCACGCGGTCTTCCGGCCCATCGCCCGAACCGGTTCGGCGCGCGCCGCAGACGAGGCGCATTGACGCCGCCGGCAGTGCCCGGATCGCTCGAGCACGCCGCGCACGTACTCCGCTCGGGGGGCATCGTCGCCTATGCCACCGAGCACTGCTTCGGCTTCGGCTGCGACCCGCGCAACAAGGCCGCCGTGGAGCGCCTGCTGCGCATCAAGGAGCGCCCGGCGCGCAAGGGGTTGATCGTGCTTGCCGGCTCGATAGAGCAGCTGACGCCCTACGTGGCGGAGGTGCCGCCGCACGTCGCGGCCACCTGGCCCGGTCCCCATACCTGGCTTCTCGAGCCGCGCCCGCACGTGCCGCGCTGGATCATCGGCGCCCATCCGCGGATCGCGGTACGCGTGACGGCACATCGTCAGGCCGCCGCGCTCTGCCGCGGGGCCGGGATGGCAATCGTTTCCACCAGCGCCAATCGCGGCGGGGAGGAGCCTGCGCGCACTTTCCGCGACGTCGTGCGCCGCTTCGGCGGTGTGGTGGATTACGTGCTGCCCGGCCGGGTGGGCCGGCTTCCTGCGCCCACACCCATCCGGGACGCCCTCACGGGCGCCGTGGTGCGCCCGTGACGCTGGCGTCTAAGCTCATCTCTTCCCTGGTCGAAACCCTGTTCCCATGACATCGCCGTCCGATACGCCCGATCTCGCCGCCGTCGAACGCTATCTCCTCGAGCTGCAGGACCGCATCTGTGCGGCCTTCGAGGCCGAAGACGGAGGCGCCCGCTTCCGCGAGGACCGCTGGGAGCGGCCGGGTGGCGGCGGCGGACGTACGCGCGTACTCGTCGACGGCGCGGTGTTCGAGCAGGCCGGGGTCAATTATTCGCACGTGCACGGCCCGGCGCTGCCGCCGGCCGCGACCGCGCGGCGGCCCGAACTCGCCGGCTGCGCCTTTCGCGCGCTCGGCGTTTCGCTGGTGGTCCATCCGCGCAATCCGCACGTGCCCACCTCGCACTGCAACGTGCGCTTCTTCATCGCCGAGCGTCCGGACGCGGAGCCCGTGTGGTGGTTCGGCGGCGGGTTCGATCTCACGCCGTATTACGGCTACGAGGAGGACTGCGTGCATTGGCATCGCGTGGCGAAGGCGGCGTGCGATCCGTTCGGCGCCGACTACTACGCCCGCTTCAAGCGCTGGTGCGACGAGTACTTCTATATCAGACACCGCGGCGAGCACCGCGGAATCGGCGGCCTGTTCTTCGACGATCTGAACGAAGGCGGATTCCAGCACGGTTTCGCCTTCTTGCGCAGCGTCGGCGATCGTTACCTGGACGCGTATCTTCCGATCGTCGCCCGCCGCAAGCACACCCCGTACGGCGAGCGCGAGCGCGCCTTTCAGCTCTACCGGCGCGGGCGCTACGTGGAGTTCAATCTGGTGTACGACCGCGGCACGCTCTTTGGGCTGCAGTCCGGCGGCCGCATCGAATCCATTCTGATGTCACTGCCACCGCTCGTCGCGTGGCGCTACGACTGGCGTCCGGAGCCGGCCTCGCCGGAAGCACGCCTTTACGATCATTTCCTGCGGCCCCGCGACTGGCTCGCCCTGGGTCCGGAAACGTGATTCCGCACCCCGCGCGAGCGCGCATGGAAGCCGGGAGTCACGATCCCGGGGTGCCCGGCGCTCTCCGCACAATCGCTGTCGTGAAACGATGTCGATAGGATTGTCCGAGCGTGTGGTGAAACGATGTCCATAAGACTGCCCGAGAACGAGGAACCGACGCTGCGCGTCTCGCCGGCGCCCTCCGATACGAACGCGACCGGCGACATTTTCGGCGGCTGGATCATGTCGCAGGTCGACATCGCCGGCGGCATCGTCGCAGCGCGACGCGCTCGGGGACGCGTCGCGACCGTCGCCGTCAACGCCTTCACGTTCAAGAAGCCGGTATACGTCGCGGACGTGGTGAGCTTTTACGCCAAGCTCGTGCGCGTCGGCACGACCTCGCTCACGGTCGACGTCAAGGTCTACGCCGAACGCAACTGGAACACGCCGAACCCGGGCGAGGTGGTGCTCGTCACGGAGGCGCAGCTCACCTACGTCGCGCTCGACGCGAACGGCCGCAAGCGCCCGGTACCCCCGGAGTAGACCCGCCTGCCGGGCGCCCCGCGGCTTTGCGCCGAGGATTCCGCCCGCGCAACCTGCCTCACTGCGCCCGTCGCCGGCGGCGCCGCACGGTTGGCGCAATGACCGCGCGCCCAGCGGGAACAAAGCGGCGGCTCGACCGTCGTAGGCATGCGAGCCGGGCGCCTGCCCGTGCCTCGGCGCGCCCCGCGGCGACGCCAGCGGGGCGCTGCGGCATATCGGGCCTCCCGGCTCGGACCTCGCGCGATGCCGCCGCGCGCACCGTGTAACCGTCGATAAGGAGAATACGAAGGAGGTACACCGTGCACCCAGTGCTGGTGACGATCGCTGCCGCTCTGCTCATCCCGATCGCCGCCCACGCCCAGGACAAGAGCTACCAAGGACTTTGGTTGTCCACCCCCTATCCTTCCGTCCAAGTCGCGCCCGGCGACGACATCGGTTTCGACGTCACGGTTCACAATAAGGGCCTGCCGCCCCAACGGCTCGCTCTCGACCTGCAGGGAGCCCCCAAGGGGTGGATCGCCCGCCTTCTTGGCGACGGCAGGCCGATCGGGGCCGTGCTCGTGGGGCCGGACCAGACGGCGAGCGTGCGCCTCGAGCTGGAGCCGCCCGAGGACGCACCGAGGGGCAGGTATCAAATGACCTTGCACGCGCGCAGCGGCACGCGGCGCGTGGAGCTGCCGCTCGAGATCGTGATCGGCGACACCCCCAGCGCCCGGCTCGAGCTCAAGCCGGAGCTGCCGATTCTTCCGGGAACGCCCGATAGCACGTTCTCCTTCAGCGTCGATGTCGTCAACAAAGTCGGCCAGGATGCGCTGATCGCGCTGAGTGCCGAGGCGCCCCCCGGTTTCCAGGTCTCGTTCAAGAAGCGATTCGGATCGCAGCGGCTGACCAGCGTCGCCGTAGAGGCCGGCAGGACCGAGACCGTGGAGGTGGAGGTACGGCCGCCGCAGGGGACGGCCGCCGGAAGCTATACGGTCAGCGTCAGGGCGGCGGCGGGCGAGGCCGCCGCGACTACCGATCTCACGCTCGAGGTGAGCGGGCAGCCCGAGCTGCGGCTGAGCGCTCCCGGCGGGCTGCTGTCGGGCTCCGTCGAGGCGGGCAAGCAGACGTCCCTGCAGCTCGTGCTGCACAACGTCGGCAGCGCGCCGGCGCAGAACTTGCGCTTTTCGGCGTCGCCGCCCCGGGGCTGGGAGGTCGCGTTCGAACCGGAGACACTGGCGACGCTGCCG
>DATCLR010000018.1:0-6943 GCA_036563785.1 Burkholderiales bacterium
GGGCTCAAGGAAGCCGAGCAGCGGGTCGAGAAGCTGGTGCGCGAAGGCGGCGAATTCCAGATCAGGCCCCTCGGCGAAGACGACGCCGCCGACTGACGCGCTTGCCGGCGTTCACCGAAACACTGAAAACCCTGCAGGCGCGGGTGGAACGCCTGCTCGACGAGCGGCTCGAGCGCCCGAGCGGGCCGCCCGCCGTCGTGCGGCTGGTCGACGCCATGCGCTACGCCACGTTGAACGGCGGCAAGCGCATCCGCGCCTGTCTCATCTACGCGGCCGGCGAGGCGGTAGGCGGCGACGCCCGGACGCTCGACGACGCGGCGTGCGCCGTCGAGCTGATCCACAGCTACTCGCTGATCCACGACGACCTGCCGTGCATGGACGACGACGACCTGCGGCGCGGCCGGCCGACCTGTCACCGGGCGTTCGACGAGGCGACGGCGCTCCTCGCGGGCGATGCGCTGCAGGGGCTAGCGTTCGAGATCCTGGCGGACTCCACGGATAGCCGGCGCATCGCCATGATGCGTCTGCTCGCCCGGGCAATCGGCGCCCGGGGCATGGCGGGCGGACAGGCCATCGATCTCGCCGCGGTCGGCCGCAGCGTCTCTCCCGAAGCGCTCGAGGACATGCATCGGCGCAAGACGGGCGCGCTCATCCATGCGTCCGTGATGCTCGGCGCGATGGCCGCGCCGGAACCGGTGCCGGCCGCGATCGCCGAGGCGCTCGATGCCTACGGCCGCGCGATCGGGCTCGCATTCCAGATCGTCGACGACATCCTCGATGAAGAGGGTGACACCGAAACGCTCGGCAAGACTTCGGGCGCCGACCGTGCGCGCGGCAAGCCGACCTATCCTTCGGTGATCGGCATCGAAGCCGCCCGCGCCCGCGCGCAGGCGCTGGAAGCGGCCGCGCTCGAAAGCCTACGGCCGTTGGGCGATAATGCCCGTTTGCTCGAGGACCTCGCCCGCTACATCGTCCAGCGCGATCAATGACCGGAGCACCTCCCGACCACAGGTATCCTCTCCTGGCGCGCGTGAACACGCCGGACGATCTGCGCCGCCTCAAGGAGTCGGAGCTGCCTCAGCTCGCGGCCGAGCTCCGCGAGTTCCTGATCGAGAGCGTTTCCCGCACCGGCGGCCACCTCGCCGCCGGCCTCGGCACGGTCGAGCTCACGATCGCGCTGCACTACGTGTACGACACGCCGCACGACCGGCTCGTCTGGGACGTCGGCCATCAGGCGTATCCGCACAAGGTGCTGACCGGGCGACGCGACCGCATGCACACGCTGCGGCAGAAAGGCGGGCTTTCCGGCTTCCTGCGCCGCGACGAGAGCATCTACGACACGTTCGGCGCGGGTCATTCGAGCACCTCGATCAGCGCGGCGCTCGGCATGGCGGTCGCGGCGGCGCGCCAGAACCGGGACAACCGCGTGGTCGCGGTCATCGGCGACGGCGCCCTCACGGCGGGCATGGCCTACGAAGCGCTCAACAACGCCGGCGACATGGACGCCGACCTCCTCGTCGTGCTGAACGACAACGACATGTCGATCTCGCCGAACGTCGGCGCCATGTCGAACTACCTCGCCCGGATCCTCTCGGGCCGCCTCTACACGACCGTGCGCGAGGGCTCGAAGACCGTGCTCTCGACCGTGCGCCCGATGTGGGAGCTCGCGCGCCGCGCGGAGGAGCACATGAAGGGCATGGTGATGCCGAGCACGCTGTTCGAGGAGCTCGGCTTCAACTACTTCGGCCCGATCGACGGCCACGACCTGCCGACCCTGGTGAAGACGCTGCGCAACCTGCGCAAGCAGAAGGGGCCGCGGTTCCTGCACGTCGTGACACGCAAGGGCAAAGGCTACAAGCCGGCCGAAGCGGACGCCGTCACCTACCACGGCGTGACGCCCTTCGATCCGGCCACCGGGAAGATCGAGAAGAAGCCCTCGGGCAAGACCTACACGCAGGTCTTCGGCGAGTGGCTTTGCGACATGGCGGCGAAGGACGAGCGGTTGATCGGCATCACCCCGGCGATGTGCGAGGGCTCGGGGCTCGTCGAGTTCTCGAAGCGTTTCCCCGGGCGCTACTTCGACGTCGGCATCGCCGAGCAGCACGCGCTCACGTTCGCCGCCGGCCTCGCCTGCGAGGGCCTGAAGCCGGTCGTCGCGATCTATTCGACGTTCCTGCAGCGCGCCTACGATCAGCTGATCCACGACGTGTGCCTGCAGAAGCTGCCGGTGCTGCTCGCGATCGACCGCGCCGGCATCGTCGGCGCCGACGGTGCGACGCACAACGGCGCGTTCGATCTGAGCTTCCTGCGCTGCGTGCCGAACATCGTCGTGATGGCGCCCGCGGACGAGGCCGAATGCCGGGCGATGCTCACGACCGGCTTCCTCCACGACGGGCCGGCTGCGGTCCGCTACCCGCGGGGCACGGGCCCCGGCGTCGAGGTGCCGCGCACGCTCGCGCCGATCCCGATCGGCAAGGCCCAGGTGCGGCGCAAGGGGCGCGACGTCGCCATCCTCGCCTTCGGCAGCATGCTCGCCCCGGCGCTCGAAGCGGGCGAAACGCTCAACGCCACCGTCGTCAACATGCGCTTCGTGAAGCCGCTCGACGAGCCGCTCGTGCTCGAGCTCGCGCGCACGCACGAGCTGCTGGTGACGGTCGAAGAGAACGCGGTCTCCGGCGGCGCGGGCGCCGCCGTGAACGAGTGCCTCGCGGCCGCCGGAATGACGCCGTTGATCCTCAATCTGGGACTGCCGGATCGCTTCATCGAGCACGGAGCCCCGGCGGAGCTGCTGCAGGACTGCGGTCTCGATGCGGGAGGCATCGTGCGCTCGATTCTGCAGCGCCGGCCGCGCGGTCTTGCCGGCCTGGTCGGTTCGGCCTAAACTTGACCGCGTTAGTCAACATTTAGACTCGGCAATGAAGCTCAAAGAGAAAACCCCGGCCACCGAGATCGCCGACGTTCAGAGCAGCCCCGACAGCCGGCAGCTGCAGATCGACCAGGTCGGGATCAAGGACATCCGTCATCCCGTGCGGGTGAAGGACAAGAGCCAGGGCGAACAGCACACGATCGCGACCTTCAACATGTACGTGGAGCTGCCGCACAACTTCAAAGGCACCCACATGTCGCGGTTCGTCGAGATCCTGAACAACCACGACCTCGAGATTTCGGTCGAGTCGTTCAAGGAGATGCTGCACGAGATGAGCGAGCGGCTGAACGCGCGCGCCGGCCGCATCGAGATGAGCTTCCCGTACTTCATCAACAAGGCCGCGCCGGTCACCGGGGTAAAGAGCCTGATGGACTACCAGGTGACCTTCATCGGGGAGATTCGGGACGGCAAGGTGACGATGACCGTCAAGATCGTGGTGCCGGTCACGAGCCTCTGCCCCTGCTCGAAGGAGATCTCCGACCGCGGCGCGCACAATCAGCGCTCGCACGTCACGGTCACCGTGCAGACCAACGGCTTCGTCTGGATCGAGGAGCTGATCGAGCTGGTCGAAAAGCAGGCGAGCTGCGAGCTGTACGGGCTCCTCAAGCGCCCGGACGAGAAATACGTTACGGAGCGCGCCTACGACAATCCCAAGTTCGTCGAGGACATGGTGCGCGACGTCGCCTCCCTGCTCAACCGCGACGATCGGATCGTCGCGTACCGGGTGGAATCGGAGAATTTCGAGTCCATCCACAACCACTCGGCCTACGCGATGATCAAGCGCGACAAGCGCCAGGCCGCGCACGCGAACTGACCGCGCGCGGCGAGCGCCGCGCTGTCCTCTTTTCTGAAGCCACGACCTGCACCGATGTAACCCCTTGACGTCCGTAACCGCGGGCAATGGTAATGCCGCGCCGAAGATGCCCGGACAACAAGAAAGGAGGGACATATGGGTCATTGCGGCAAGCGGCTCGCCGGCCTGCATCGACTGATCCTTGCGCTACCGCTCTTCGCTGTCGCGGGCCCGCTCTCCGGCTGCGCGACGTCATTGGCCTTCCAGAGCCAGGACGCCGACGACTATCACGAGATCATGACCGGCAAGCACCGGTCGCGCAGCGTCGAGTTGAGCGGATACCTGGTGCTGCCCGAAACGACGGGAAACAGGGCCCCGGCTGTCGTCATCGTACCGGGCAGCGGGGGCGCGACCGCGTGGATGGACGGATATTTCGCCGAGGCACTACGGCAGGCAGGTATCGCAACCTTCCGGATCGACAGTTTTTCCGGACGCGGGGTAACCGAAACTGCGACCGACCAGTCCCGCGTATCGATGCCCGCTTCAGTGCTCGACGGCTTCAATGCGCTGCGCTTTCTGGCATCTCATCCCGCGATCGACAGCTCGCGCATCGGGATTACCGGCTTCTCGCGCGGCGGCACCGTTGCGCTCTTCACGGCGGAAGAGCGCCTTGCACGGGCCGTGCTGCCGGCCGATCTGCGATTCGCCGCACACGTCTCCTTCTACCCCTCCTGCTCGACCTACTGGGAGAACCCGCACCCCACCAAGGCGCCCCTGCTCGTCTTGCTCGGCGGGAAGGACGACTACACGGGTGTGGATCAGTGCGCCGCCTACGTGGAGCGGCTGCGTGCCCGCGGCGCGAGAGTAGACCTCAAGACTTACGCCGACGCGCACCACGGCTGGATGTCCGACACACCGGTGCGGCGAATCAACGTACCTACGTTCCTGAATTGCGCCTTCGCCGTGCAGGACGACGGTCGTATCGCCGACGCGAAGACCGGCGCGGTGCTGACGGGTACCTGGCAGGACGGCATTCGGTACGCGATGCAGTCCTGCGCCGGGAGAGGAGCGGCTTACGGCGCCAATCCCGAAGCGCGCAGACAGGCGCTCGAGGACACGGCGCGGTTTTTCAAGTCGAGCTTCGGTCTGCCGTAAGGGCGGGGCGCCGCGGCCGCCGGCTCAGCGCTGGGTGAGCTCCATGCGGTCGCCTTCACGCTTCATGTCGAGCCGGCCGAGGAAGGACATCCCGAGCAGCGGCTCGCGCGGGTACGGCCCTTCGATCACCGCGGCGTCCACGTCGTGGAGCGCGATCGGGCCCACCTCGACCCGCTCGAGCTTGAGCGCGTAGGTGCGTACGATACCGCCCGCCGTGCTCGCGAAGCTCGGTCGCCCCCGGGCGCGGTAGTCGATCCCCAGGCGGCTCGCCTCGGCGCCGCTCAGCGCGATCGTCGTCGCGCCGGTATCCACGAGAAAGCGCACCGGCAGCCCGTTGATCGTACCGTCCGCGTGGAAGTGCCCGCCGGAACCCGCCCACAGCGTCACGCTCGGCCGCCCGGTCGGCGCGAAGCTTCCGATCACGGTGCCTAGCCGCAGGATTTCCCGCCGCCCGTCAATCTCGACCTCCGCCTCCTCGGCCGCGGTGTCGGTCGCGAGAAGGCGCACGCCCTCCGGGCTGGCCGCGCCCTTGGCCAGCACGCGACGCTTGCCGTCGATCAGCAGTATCGCCTTGTCCTTGAAGAGCGCCTGGAGCGACACCGACTCGACGGCGCCTGCGCCAAGACTGTGCAGTGCCAGCACCAGCATGAAGCAAGCGCGCTTCATCCGTCTGCTCGTTCGTCGTTCTTCTCGCGGTTCCGCGACGCTACAATTCGCGTATGAAGCAGGTCGTGATCTTCCGCCACGCCGCGCACGAGGGTCCCGGTTACCTCGCCGACTTCCTCGCGCGCCGCGGAATTCCCTTCCGGCTCGTGCGCATCGACGCGGGCGATCCGGTGCCTCAAAGTCTAGACGGCGTTTCCGGGCTCGTGCTCATGGGGGGCCCGATGAGCGTAAACGACGATCTGCCGTGGATCCCCCGCGTCACGGATCTTATCCGCCGGGCGATCGCGGCCGACGTGCCGGTGCTCGGCCACTGCCTCGGCGGGCAGCTCATGGCGAAGGCGCTGGGCGCGCCCGTGACGCGCAACCCGGTCAAGGAGATCGGCTGGCTCCCGGTGCGCGCCCTCGACACGCCCGAAGCCGCCGCCTGGTTCGACGGCCTGCCGCGCGAGCTGCTCGTCTACCACTGGCACGGCGAGACGTTCGCCATTCCGCCGGGCGCCGCGCGCCTCCTCGAGTCCGAGCACTGCCCGAACCAGGCGTTCGCGCTCGGCAAACATCTCGCGCTTCAGTGCCATATCGAGATGACGCCCGACCTCATCGCCTCCTGGGTGAACGAGGCGGCCGACGGCGAGCTCGAGCCCTCGCGCACCGTCCAGAGCGGCGAAGAGCAGATGCGCGACGTCGAAGCGCGCACGCGCGAACTCCATCGGGTCGCTGATGTCCTTTACGAACGCTGGGTGGCCGGTCTCGTCTGAGAGGGCGCGGGACCGTGGAACCGCAGACGCACACCGATGAGCGCGAAGGCGGCGCCGGCCGCCCGCCTTCGCGCTCATCCGTGTTCATCCGTGGTTGCCGGAGATCCCTACGCCCGTGAGTCCGCTGCTCCTCGGCATTGCCGCTTACATACTCGTCCAGCTGCTGATCGCGTTCGCGGTATCGCGCCGCATCCGCAGCGAATCGGACTACCTCCTCGCCGGGCGGCGCCTCGGCCTCGCGATCGGCACGTTCACGATCTTCGCCACGTGGTTCGGGGCGGAGACCGTAGTCGGGGCCGCAGGCTCGATCTACGCCGACGGCCTCGCCGGCGGCGCCGCCGAGCCGTTCGCCTACGGCGCGACGCTTCTCTTCATGGGCCTCGCGTATGCCGCGCCGCTCTGGCGACGCGGTCTCACCACGTTCGCGGATCTGTTTCGCGAGCGCTACTCGGCCACCGTCGAGCGCCTCGTCGTCCTCCTCGTCGTGCCGGGCTCGGTCATGTGGGCCGCCGCCCAGATCCGCGCGTTCGGGCAGGTGATCTCGGCGTCGTCGGCCTTCGAGGTCGAGTTCGCCATCACGCTCGCCGCCGCCGTCGTCATCGTCTACACGGTGTACGGCGGCCTCATGGCCGATGCGGTCACGGACAT
>DATCLR010000022.1:0-11170 GCA_036563785.1 Burkholderiales bacterium
GAATTCGGCAAGGACGGCGCGCCCGATCAGCCGCTCGCCGCCGCGGCACGCAACCGCGCCCGCGCGCTCGTCGAGAATCGCACTGTGCGGCTCGATTTCGATCGGGAACGCTTCGACCGCTACGGCCGCGTTCTCGCCTACGTGACGCTACCGGACGGGCGCGACTTACAGCGGACTCTGCTCGAAGAGGGGCTCGCGTGGTTCGTGGCCGTGCCGCCGAACGTGGCGCGGCTCGAGGCGTACCGTGAGGCGGAAGCCGCGGCACGCCGGCAGCGCCGCGGCGTCTGGGGACTTGCGGTATACGAACCGGTTGCGGCGGAACGGTTGGCCCCCGATCACCCGGGCGGTTTCGTGCGTCTCGTCGGCACGGTGCGCGCCGTGCGCTATCGCCGCGAGCACGTGGTGCTCGATCTCGGCAACCGCGTGCATCTGACCCTCCCGCGCGCCGTCGGCAGCGGCTTTCCGCCGCCCGCTACGCTCACGGGGCAGCGCGTGCTAGCCCGCGGCTGGCTCACCCGGCACCGGAGCGGCCTGCGGCTTCGCCTGACGCACCCCGCCATGGTGGAGCTCATCCCGCGATCATGACGTCACCGAGGCAGGGCTCGTTGCGCTGAGTCGCTGGGCCCGCAAAGCAGCGTTGTCTACCTGTGCGCGACACAGCGTGGCGTCACCGGGAAGGGCGTGGCTCGCTGCGCGCTTCGAGCTGCCGGCCGCCTCCGGGAGTTGTGCCTGCACGCAGGCGCAGGATCAGGGCTGGGCCCGCACCTCGCGGCCGACATTGAGCGCGGTCAGGATCGCGAGCGCCTGAGCGGCGGCCGCCGCGACGAGAACCGCGCGAAACAATCCCGCGTCCATGAGCGGACCGAAGATGAGCACCGGCGCGATCGCGAATCCGACGTCGAGCCCCGAGTAGACGAAGCCGTAGACGCGGCCGTACGCGGTGCTGCCGAAGCGTGCGGTCGCGGCGCGGCGCACCAGCAGATCCCGCGACGGCCCGGCCATTCCGGTGCAGAATCCCATGGCCGCCATGAGCGCCGTCACCGCCCAGGCGGGGGCCGTGCCGCTAGCGATGACGAGCGCGAAGAGCGCCGCAAGCGCGAGCACGGTCGCGATGAGCCGATCGAACGACTGGTAGCGCGCGGCGACGAAGCCGCCGGCGGCCATGCCCGCGGCGCCGCCGAGCAGAAAGGCCGTGAGCGCCGAGGCGCCCGCCGCGAGCGACATCCCGTACACCTCGTGCAGCACCGAGGGACCGAAGTTCTGCAGCGCGGCGAACGCCACGGTGACGAGCAGGAAGAAGAGGAAGCACATCCAGACCGCACCGGAGCCGAGGAATGCAAAGGTCGAGCCGCGGGTTTCGCCTTTGCGGCCGTCACCGGTCACCGGCACGTCGGCGACCACGTCGCGGCGCAGCCAGAACAGCACGACCGGCGCGACGGCAACCGCCGCCGCGGCGAACGCGGCCGCGCGCCAGTGCCACGCCACGGCGATGCCGGTCATGAACACGGGCGCGAGCGCCCAGCCGAGATTGCCGGAAAGACCGTGCACCGAAAACGCGTGACCGAGGCGCGGACCGGAAATGTTGCGGTTGAGCAGCGTGAAATCGGCCGGATGAAACACGCAGTTGCCGATTCCCGCGATGGTCGCGGCGAGCAGCAGCGCCGGGTAGCTCGGCGCGACGGCGAGGACGATCGCCGAGGCCGCGAACAGGGTCAGGCCGGCGAGCAGCACGCGCCGCGCGCCGAGCCGGTCGACGACGAAACCGGCGAGCGCCTGTCCGACGCCCGAGAGCGTGAAGAAGACGCCGCTCAGCAGGCCGAGCTGCGTGAAGCTCAGCCCGAAGTCCCGCATGAGAAACGGGAACAGCGACGGGATCATCAGATGGAAAAAATGCGATACGCCATGCCCGAAGCCGACGAGGGCGATGGCTTCGATCTCGCGTCTACCGGCGGCGACTACAGCGGCGCTCATTGCGGACGTCCTTCTATTAAGATGCGCATGCGAAAGGGGTTGCGTTCCGGGGAACGCGCCCGGCGGCGGAAAGCCGAACTCTCCCGAACCCAATGGTACGCAGAATGCCGCGTGAAAGAATAGCCGGCCCGCGCACGGTGCGCGGCGCGGTGCGCTGGGCGCAGCGAGCGCTCGCGGCCGCCGGAGTTTACTGCGGTCACGGCACCGACAATGCGCGCGACGAAGCCGCCTGGCTCGTGAGCGGGGCGCTCGGCATTGCGCCGCACGCGCTCGCGGCATGCGCCGACCGGCGCCTGGAAGCCGAGGCGCGCGCGCGGCTGCGCGAGCTCGTCGCCGCGCGCATCGAGACGCGCAAGCCGACCGCCTACCTCCTGCGCGAGGCCTGGTTCGCGGGCCTGCCGTTCTACGTCGACGAGCGGGTCATCGTGCCGCGATCGCTCACTGCGGAAGTCGTCGCGGAAGGCTTCGCGCCCTGGATCGACCCGGGGCGCGTGCAGCGGATCCTCGACTTGTGCACCGGCAGCGGCTGCATCGCGATTGCCGCGGCGATCGCGCTGCCGCACGCGCTGGTCGACGGAGCCGATGTTTCCGCCGACGCGCTCGCGGTGGCGCGGATCAACGTCGAACGCCACGGCGTCGGCGCGCGCGTACGGCTTGCGCAATCGGATCTCTTCGAGACGCTCGCCGGATTACGTTACGACGTGATCGTCAGCAATCCGCCGTACGTGGCGCACCACGAGCTCGAAACCTTGCCGGCCGAGTACCGCCACGAGCCGCGGCTCGCGCTCGCTGCGGGCGACGACGGGCTCGACGTCGTGCTGCGCATCCTGCGCGACGCGCCGGATCATCTGACCGCGGGCGGCATATTGATCGTCGAGGTCGGCAACAGCCGCGAAACGCTGGAGCGCGCGCTGCCGCGGGTGCCTTTCGTATGGCTCGCGACCACGAGCGGCGACGAATGCGTGTTCCTGCTGACGGCGGCCGAGCTCGAACGCTGCCGGTCGAGCGTGGCCGAGGTGCTGGCGCAGCGCGCGGTGCAGCGAACATAGCCGCGCAGCGCGTCGCGAAGGGTTGATTCGCGCTTCCCAAAAGAGGTCCCGAGCCCCGTAGGGCGCGCGATCCGCAGTGCGTCTACTTCGCCGCCCCGCACGGGCTCGGGCCGGCGAACATCGTCTCGATCTCGCGGGCGAAACGCCGCTCCACCTCCTTGCGCTTGAGCTTCAAGGTCGGCGTGAGCAGACCGTTCTCGACCGTCCACGGTCCCGGCACGCGCGCGATGTAGCGCACGCGGGCGTAGCCGGGGAACGCGTGCAGCTGCGCGTTCGCGCGGCGGCAGAGCTCTTCGAGGTCCGTGACCTTCGAGACGCAGACGAGGCCGAGGTACGGGCGCCCCTCGCCGACCAGCATCGCATGCTCGAAGACCGGATCGCCGAGGATCGCCTGCTCGGCGTCCTCCGGGGGCACCTTCTCGCCGTTCGAGAGCACGATGATGTCCTTGATGCGGCCGGTGATGTAGACCCGGCCGTCGCGAATGCGCGCGAGGTCGCCGGTGTGGAGCCATCCGTCCGCGTCGATCGCGGCGCGTGTCGCTTCCGGATCGTTCCAGTAGCCGAGCATCACGTTGGGTCCGCGCGCGAGGAGCTCGCCGTTCTCGGCGCAGCGCAGCTCCACGCCCTCGATCGGCCGGCCGACCGAGAGCGGGTCGTTGTCCTCGGGCCGGTTGGTCGTGAGCACCGGCGCCGCCTCGGTGAGCCCGTAGCCCTGGAGGATGTTCAGGCCGAGACCGACGAAGACGCGCGCGAGGTCCGCCGCGAACGCGGCTCCGCCGACCGAAATCGCGCGCACGCGTCCGCCGAGACGCTCGTGGATCCTGTGCGCGACCAGCGCCTCGAGCACCGGCCAGAGCAGCCGGTCCTGCCAGCCGGCTTCGCCGCGAAACCGCCGCCACCCCACCTCGATCGCCTTGTCGAGCAGCCGCCGCCGCGGGCTGCCCGGCGGCAGCGCCTGCTGCATCGCGCTCCAGATGCGCTCGAACACCCGCGGCACCGCGACCAGGATCGTGGGCTTGTGGATCCGCAGGTCCTCCGCGAGCTGCGAGATCGAGCGCGCGAACGCGACCTGCACGCCGCGGTACATGTTGAGGTAATAGCCGACCGTGCGCTCGAACATGTGCGAAAGCGGCAGGAAGGACACACTCACATCCTGCGGCGTGAGCTCCACCACCTTCGAGCACGCGATCACGTTGCTCAGGATGTTGCGGTGCGAGAGCATGACGCCCTTCGGCCGCCCGGTGGTGCCGGAGGTATAGACGATGGTCGCCAGCTCCTGCGGTGCGGCACTCGAGCGCACGAGCGTGTGCTGTCCGGGCGGTGCCCAGTCGGCGAGGCGCTGCACGCGGGGGTCGTCCGGCATCCCGCCCCCGAGGCACACGACGTTCTCGACCGTCCGCACCTGCCCGCGCAGCCCCTGCCACTGCGCGGCGTTCTCGAGCAGCAGGAAGCGGGCGCCGGAGTCGTTGAGGCACCACGCCATGTTCTCGGCGCGATCGTCGAAGTAGAGCGGCACCGTGACGAGCCCGAGACCGATCGCCGCCTGATCGAGCAGCACCCATTCGATACGGTTGCGCAGGCAGAGGGCGACGCGGTCGCCCGGCGACAGGCCCGCGGCGCGCAGCGCCGCCTGCCAGCGCGCCACCTCGCGCGCGACCTCCGCCCAGGTCATCGTGAACCAGCGGCTGCCGTCGTACTGGCGATAGGCCGTGTGCTCGGGCGTCGCGGCGAGCCGCGCGGCCAGGAGGTGGGAGAGATTCGACGCCTCCGTGAGCGGCATGGCCGCCGCCTCGACGGCGGGCGAATCCGTAGAGCGCGCGCTCATCGACCGAGCAGCGGCTGGGTCTGCAGGCGCTCGGGCTGAGACCAGCCGGGATCGGGCGCGAAGCGCTCGCCGTACTCCTGCGACAGGCGGTAGAGGCTGTGGCCGATGCCGGTCGGACCCAGACTCTCGGCGTAGCGCATCGGCCCCCCGAGATAGGGAGCGAAACCCGTGCCGTACACCATGCCGGCGTCGACTGCCGCCGCGTCCGCGACCACGCCCTCGCGCAGGCACGCCATCGCTTCGTTCAGCAGCCGCAGCACCAGGCGTTCCGCGACCGGGACGTGGCGCGGCGCCTCGACCTCGCGCCCGAAGCGCCATTCCTTGCGCCGGCGGCCCTTCGCATCGTAGCGATAGAACCCGCGCCCGGTCTTCTTGCCGAGCCGGCCCTGCACCACGAGCTCGCGCAGCTGCGGCGGCACCGCGATACCGAGCGGCTCGGCGAGGGTTTCCGCAACCGACAGGCAGATGTCGAGGCCGACGGCATCGGCGAGCTCGATCGGACCCACGGGCATCCCGAACTCGACGGCCGCCCGGTCGATGGCGTCGGCCGGCACGCCCTCCTCGAGCAGCTTCACCGCCTCGAGCAGGTACGGCGTTAGCACGCGGTTGACCAGGAAGCCCGGGCTGCTCGTCACGTCCAGCGGCAGCCGATCGATCGCGACGGTCCAGGCGCGGGCGCGGTCGAGCACCGTCTGCGCGGTCCGCTGGCCGCGCACGATCTCGACGAGCTGCATGCGCGCCACGGGATTGAAGAAGTGCAGGCCGACGAGGCGCGTCGGATCGCGCAGCGCCTCGGCGAGCACTTCGAG
Source organism: Burkholderiales bacterium (assembly GCA_036563785.1). Lineage (GTDB taxonomy): Bacteria > Pseudomonadota > Gammaproteobacteria > Acidiferrobacterales > Sulfurifustaceae > JACQFZ01. The sequence continues at coordinate 5,655 of DATCLR010000022.1, forward strand.
CGGGATGCTCGACGTGTTCGTGGCGAGGACGGCATCGGGACGCGCACGCGCCTCGAGCTCGCGGAACAACGCCTGCTTCGCCTCCGCCTGCTCGACGATCGCTTCGATGACGAGATCCGCCCGGCGGACGCCGTGTCCCGCGAGATCCGGCATGAGCCGGTCCATCGCCTGACGCACGCGCTGCGGATCCTTGAAGCGGCGGCGGAAGAAATCGTGCGCGCGCGCGACGGCGCGCGCGAGGATCTCCGGCTTCTGGTCCTGCAGGCTTACGGTGAATCCGTGAGCGGCGGTCCACATCGCGATGTCTGCGCCCATCACGCCGGCGCCGACCACGTGCACCGCGCGGATGCCGTGCGGGTGCGCGCGCCCCCGGCGTTTCAGCGCTTCCCCGAGCAGGAAGACGTACACCAGGTTGCGGCTCGTACGTCCGACGAGAAGCTCGCCGAGCGAGGCGGCTTCGTCGTCCGCGCTGGCGCGGCGCCGCCACAGCTCGATGATCCGAAATGGCGCCGGGTAATGGTGCGGATCGACCTTCGCGCGCGTGCGCTTCTCGAGCGCACGCGCCACGAGCGGCCGCAACGGCGCGAGGCCGATCAGGCGGCGCGCGAGCGGCGCGCGGCGGCGCCGCGGCGTCTCGACGATGAAGCGCTGCGCGGCGTACAGCACGTGGCGTTCCGGCACCACGTCGTCCACGAGACCGAGCTTCCGCGCCGTGCGCGCATCGACGCTCCGGCCGGTGAGCATCAGATCGAGCGCCGGCCGGTGGCCGATGAGGCGCGGAAGCCGGACCGTGCCCGCGAAACCGGGATGGATGCCTAGGCGCACCTCCGGGAGCCCGAAGCGCGTCGCCGGATCGTCGAGGGCTACGCGGTAGGTGCAGGCGAGCGCGAGCTCGAGCCCGCCGCCGAGGCAGAAGCCATGGACGAGCGCCACGCTCGGGAACGGGAGCTGCTCGATGCGGGCGAGGACCGCCTGCCCCTGACGCGCGAGCTCCGCCGCCTCCTCGGCGTCGCTGACGTCCGCGAACGCGTGCACGTCGGCACCCGCGATGAACCCCGAGGCCTTCCCGGACCGGATGATGAGCCCGCGCGGGCGGCGGTCGGCGAGCGCCGTGAGCAGCGTATCGAGCTCCTCCATCACCGCGCGCGAAAGCGCATTCGTCGACTGCCCGATCACGTCGAGCGTGAGGAGCGCCGTCTCCTCGCTGTCGGCCGCGGCGACGAGGCGCCCGGTCTCGTCGACCCGGCCGTACTCGAGCCGCCAGTGCCGCACGTCGGCGGCCGCGGGTTGCGTCTGCGCCGTTTCCTCGCTCACGCTCATGGCGCCTCCCCGGCACGCACGAGTGCCGCGCCTCCCTGTCCGCCGCCGATGCAGAGCGTCGCGACGCCGAGGCCGCCGCCGGTGCGCGCGAGCGTCTTGGCGAGGTGGAGCACGAGCCGCGCGCCCGAAGCGCCGATCGGGTGTCCGCAAGCGATGGCGCCTCCCTGCGGATTGAGGCGCGCCGGATCCATCGCGCCGAGCGGCGCGTCGAGCCCGAGCACCTCGCGCGCGTACGTCTCGCTGTCGAACGCGGCCTGGCACGCGAGCACCTGCGCCGCGAACGCTTCGTTGAGCTCCATGTGCGCGAGATCCCGCATGCGCACGCCGTGCCGCGCGAGCAGCCGCGCGACGGCGTGCACGGGGCCGAGCCCCATTTCGCGCGGATCGACCCCGGCCCACGCGTGGCCGAGCCACTCGCCCAGCACGGGCAGTCCGTAACGGCGCACGGCCTCTTCGCTCGCCATGACGAGCATCGCGGCGCCGTCGGTCACCTGGGAGCTGTTGCCCGCGGTCACCTGTCCGTACCGCCGGTCGAAGGCGGGCTTGAGCTGCGCGAGCCGCTCGAGGCTCGCGTCGCGGCGCAGACCCGTGTCCTCGGCATAGAACGTACCGTCGGGCCGGTACAGGATCTCGATCTCGTCCGCGAGCGCGCCGGCGTCGTACGCGGCGGCCAGGCGCCGGTGGCTCTCTAGCGCGTAGGCGTCCTGGGCCTCGCGCGTGATGCCGAAGCGATGCGCGAGCACTTCGGCCGTCTGCCCCATCGAGAGGTTGACCAGCGGATCGGTGAGCCCGAGGAGGAGCGAATAGACGGGCTTGAGGTGCGCGGCGCGCAGGCGCGCGAGCGCCTTGAGGCGAGCGAGCCCGCGCGCCCGCATGAGGGTGGCAAGCCACGCGGTCATCGCCGCGTTCCAGGTGACCGGCGCGCGGCTCATCGCATCGGTGCCGCCCGCGAGCACGAGCCCGGCCTCGCCGAGCGCGATCCGCTCGGCCGCGCTCGCGAGAGCCTGCAGCCCCGAGGCGCAGTTGCGCTGCACCGTGAAGGCCGGAACGTGCTCGCCGCAGCCGAGACGCAGCGCCACGAGCCGCGCGACGTTCGCCTCGTCGGCCGCGGGGATGACGCAGCCGACGATGACCTCGTCGATGTCCGCAGGCGAGAACGGCATGCGCGCGAGCAGCGGCCTTCCCGCCGCGACGGCGAGGTCGCTCGCCGAGAACGGTCCCGGCTCGGCGCCGGCCTTGAGGAACGGCGTGCGCGCCCCGTCGACGATGAACACGCGGTTCCGGTTCATTTCACTGCTCGCGGTCGATCATCCGTCGGCCCGGCCGCGGCCGGCGATCGCGGTTGCGCGACACCGCGGCCTCCGGCGAAATTCTCCGGCGCGAAATCGTCGACAACAATCGCCGCGGTGCGCGCGGCCTGCGCACGCCGCGCGAGCTCCGCCTCCTCGGCGGTGAGGAGATTCTGCGCGACCGCCGATTCGATCAGCCCCTCGCGCGTCAGCGACACCTGCGCATCGGCGAGCCGGTCGAGCTTGCGCTCGACCTCCTCGGCGGCGATGACCACGGGCAGAGCGGCTTCGATCCGCCCGAGCGCCGAATCGGGGTCGGCCGGGACGAAGATGCCGGCGGTGAGCCGGTCGCGCGCCTCCGAGGGCTCGAGCAGCAGCGCCGCCGCACGGCGGCCGAGCGCGTCGGCCGGCGGCTTCGCGCGCGCGCCGAGCGGAAACGTGAGCGCACGGGCGAGAAAAGCAACGCCGCGCGCCGGCAGATTGCGCAGCACGCCGACGAGCGCCTGCTCGAGACGATACAGCGCGTCCTCGCACGTCCACGCGAGCAGCGGCTCGTCCGCCGCCGGGCGGCCCTGGTCCTCGAAGCGCTTGAGCGCTGCCGATGCGAGATAAAAGAGGCTCAGCGCATCGGCCATGCGTCCCGAGATCTTCTCGCGCCGGCGCAACGCGCCGCCGAGGCTGAAGAGCGCGAGATCGGAAATGAGCGCGAACGCGGCGCTGTAGCGCGTGAGGCGCTGCGCATAGCGATGCGCGCGTCCGGCGAACGGCGTGTAGACGAGGCGGGCGCCGGTGAGCGCGAGCCAGAGACTGCGCGCGGCGTTGCTCACCACGAGGCCGAGGTGCCCCCAGAGTGCCCCGTCGAAGGCGGCGCGTCCGGCGTGCACGTCGGGATCCTCGACCGCGCGCATCTCGCGATAGAGATACGGGTGACACCGAAGGACGCCCTGGCCGTAGATGATGAGCGCGCGCGTAAGAATGTTGGCGCCCTCGACGGTGATGCCGATCGGCACGGCCTGGTAGGCGGTGCCGATGAGGTTGCGCGGACCGAGACAGATACCGGAGCCGCCGTGGATGTCCATGGCATCGTTCAGCACCCGGCGCATGTGCTCGGTGAGCTGATACTTCACGATCGCCGACACCACCGCCGGCTGCTCCCCGGCGTCCAGGCCGACCAGCGTGAGCTGGCGAGCGGCATCCATGCGATACGTGTAGCCGGCGATGCGCGCGAGCGCTTCCTCCACCCCCTCAAAGCGGCCGATCGGCAGCTTGAACTGCTTGCGCACGCGCGCGTACGCGCCCGTGCCGCGGCACGCCATCTTGCCGGACGCGACGCTGAGCGCCGGCAGGGAAATGCCGCGGCCGACCGCGAGCCGTTCGACCAGCATGCGCCAACCCTGGCCGATATAGTCGCGCCCGCCGATCAGCCAGTCGAGCGGGATGAAGACATCGCGGCCCCAGGTGGGACCGTTCTGGAACGGCGTGTTCAGCGGATTGTGGCGCCGCCCGATGTGCACGCCCGGCGTATCGGTCGGAACCAGAGCGAGCGTGATGCCGCGGTCGACCTCGCCGCCGAGGAGGCGGTCCGGGTCGTAGAGCCGGAACGCGAGCCCGAGAAGCGTCGCGACCGGCGCGAGCGTGATGTAACGCTTCTCCCAGGTGAGCCGCACCCCGAGGACGTCGTCTCGGCCGCCGAAGCTGCCGCGGCACACGATGCCGTAGTCGGGGATCGCGCTCGCGTCGCTCCCCGCATGCGGGCCCGTGAGCGCGAAGCACGGGATCTCTTCACCGCGCGCGAGCCGCGGCAGGTAGTGGTTCTTCTGCTCCTCGGTGCCGTAGTGCAGCAGCAGCTCCGCCGGTCCGAGGGAGTTCGGCACCATCACGGTCACGGCCGCCGTGATGCTGCGCGACGCGATCTTCATCACGACTTCCGAGTGCGCCTGCGCCGAGAACTCGAGCCCGCCGTAGCGCTTGGGGATGATCATCCCGAAGAAGCGCTCGGTCCGGAGAAAGTCCCAGACGGCCGGCGGCAGATCCCGGCGTTCGTGCACGATCTCCCAGTCGTCGAGCATGCGACAGAGCTGCTCGACCGGCCCGTCGAGGAACGCGCGTTCTTCGGGCGTCAGGCTCGGACGGGGGAACTCGAGCAGCCGCCGCCAGCGCGGCCGGCCGGTAAAGAACTCTGCTTCCCACCAGACGTTGCCCGCCTCGAGCGCTTCGCGCTCGGTCGCGGACACCGAGGGCATCATCCGGCGGAAGGCGCTGTAGATCGCGTTGGTGAAGAGCAGTCGCCGGAGCGGCGGCACATTGAGCGCGGCGGCCGCGAGCAGAAAGACCGCCCAGGCGGCGACGAGCGCCGCAGGCACCGCGGGGTAGTAGTAATAGGTGAGAGCGCCGAGGCCCGCCGCGAAGAAGAGCGTCGCAACGAGCAGCGGGACGCGGAAGTAAGCGAGCGCCCAGAGAACCGCGATGCCGAGCAGAATGGAGGCGAGCGTGTACACGGGGCCGTCGCGGACGGGTCAGATTTCGACCATTTCGAAATCGCTCTTGGCCGCCCCGCACTCGGGACATCTCCAGTTCTCGGGGACGTCTTCCCAGCGGGTGCCCGGCGGTATGCCTTCCTCCGGCAGGCCCTTTTCCTCGTCGTAGACGAACCCGCACACCACGCACATGAACGTTCTCATCGCTGCTGCTTGCTGCATCTTGCGAGCACCGGAAATTGAGGATTGAAACGCTAGCCGCGGGGCTCCGCGGCCCGATGAAAGCGCGGATTCTCCCACGTCGGCGCCAAATGGTGAAACCGAAACCGCAACGCTAGAATCTTTCCTTTGCCTCGCCGCCATGGATAAACGCCCCGCGGTCGTGCTGCTCAATCTGGGCGGGCCGGATTCGCTGCTCGCGGTGCGGCCT
>DATCLR010000038.1:0-11532 GCA_036563785.1 Burkholderiales bacterium
GTGTAGTTGAGGGCAATGGACTCCCACTCGTCCTCCGGCCAGCGCCGGGCGAACTCCGGATCGCCCTCCGCGAGCAGCGTCTCGTAGTCGAGCTCGCCGAGACGCTCGCCGCCGGGCCCGAGCGGATCGACCACGTCGACCACCAGCGGCCGGCGTTCGGCCTTGGCCAGCGCCTCGCGGATCACCGGCGCGTACTCGGTGTCGGTGAGCAGCACCTCGGCCTTGCCGTGATCGAGGATGTAGGCGATGGTGCCGGCATCGAGCCGGGTGTTGATGGTATTGAGCACGGCGCCGGCCATGGGCACGCCGTGGTGCGCCTCCAGCATGGCCGGGACGTTCGGCAGCATGGCGGCGACGGTGGCGCCGGGCTTCACGCCCCGCGCGCGCAGCGCCGAAGCCAGCCTCCGGCAGCGCGCATCGAACTCGCGGTAGCTGTAGCGCACGTCGCCGTGGATCACGGCGGTGTGCGCAGGATACACCTGCACCGCCCAGTCGAGCAGCGACAGCGGCGTGAGCGGAACGTGGTTCGTCTGCCGCGGCGCCAGGTAGTCGTCGTGAGATCGGCTTGCGTGCTCCATAGCTTCCCTCCTTCGGCCTGCGCGCGCTTCGCCCGCGGCCCGCGTCAAGCCACGGACAGGTAGCGTTGCTGGACCTCCGGATCGCTGCGTATGCGCTCCGTGGTCCCCTCGTACACCACTCGCCCCTTCTGCAGGATGTAGCCGCGGCTCGCGTGCTTGAGCGCGAACGGCAGGCTCTGGTCGGTGAGCAGGATGGTCGTGGTCTTGGCCAGCCGGTCGATGAGCGCCCCGATCTGCTGCACGATCACCGGCGCGAGGCCCTCGTTCGGCTCATCGAGCAGCAGCAGCTGCGGCTCGGCGACCAGAGCTCTCGCGATGGCCAGGATCTGCTGCTGACCGCCCGAGAGCGTGCCGCCGTCCTGGTCGCGCAGCTCGGCGAGCATCGGGTACTCGTCGAAAATGCGCTCGATCGGCCAGCGCCGCTCGCCGTCCGCACGGCGCGCCATCGCTACCTCCAGGTTCTCGCGCACCGTCAGCCCCGCGAATATCCGGCGGTCCTCCGGCACGAGCGCGATGCCGCGGCGGGCGATCCAGTGCGGCGGCCGGCCCTGGATTTCCTCGCCCTCGAAGACGATCCGCCCCCGCCTGGGCGGCGTGAGGCCCATGATGCTCTTCAGCGTGGTGCTCTTGCCGGCGCCGTTGCGCCCGAGCAGGCAGACCACCTCGCCCGCTTTGACCTCGAGGCTCACGCCCTGCAGGGCATGGCTCTCTCCGTAATAGGTATGGATGTCCTCGACCACCAGCATCAGGCGCTTTCCTCCTCGCCCAGGTAGGCCTCGCGCACCGCGCGATTGCTGCGGATCTCCTCGGCCGTGCCCTCCGCGAGCAGCCGGCCGCGGTGCATGACCACGATCCGCTCGGCCAGGTCGAACACCACGTCCATGTCGTGCTCGGTGATGAGGAAGGTGTACTCCCCGGTCTCCGCGAGGCCGCGGATCAGGCGGGTCACGCGGCGGGTCTCCTCCGGCGTCATGCCGGCGGTGGGCTCGTCGAGCAGCACCATGGTCGGCCGGGTGGCGAGCACGATGGCGATCTCGAGCAGCCGCTTGTCGCCGTAGCTCAGCACCCCGGCGCGTGTGTCGGCGAGCTCCACGAGCCCCAGCCGCTCGAGCACGGCGTCGGCCTCGTCCAGCAGCTCGCGATCGCGCGACGCGGGGCGGAACATCCGGAAGGTGCGCCGGTGCAGCGCGGTCAGCGCCACCTCGACGTTCTGCCGCACGGTGAGCTCGCCGAAGATGTTGTTGATCTGGAACGAGCGCGAGATGCCCAGGCGGCTGATCGCGTGCGGCGGCAGCCCGGTGACGTCCCGGCCGCGGAAGTACACGCGGCCGCTGCTCGGCTTCATGCGGCCGGAGAGCATGTTGTAGAAGGTGGTCTTGCCGGCGCCGTTCGGCCCGATCAGCGCCACCATCTCCCGCGGCCGGATCTCCAGCGACACGCCGTCCACCGCGTGCACGCCGCCGAAGGTCTTGCGCAGGTCTCGGGCGGAAAGCAGCGGTTCGCTCATCGGCTCAGCATACGGTCGAGCAGCGTGCCCAGCACGCCGCGACGGAAGAACATCACCAGCAGCGCCAGCACGATGCCGAGAACCAGCATCCAGCGCTCGGTGAAGCTGGTGATCCAGGTCTCCAGCAGCACGAACACCGCGGCGCCGAAGAACGGGCCGAGGAAGTACCCCGCGCCGCCGAGGATGGTCATCAGCACCGGCTCGGCCGACTGGCTCCAGTGGAGCAGGTCCGGGTTCGCCACGCGGTTGAACGGCGCGAACAGCGCGCCCGCGAGCCCCGCGAAGGCCCCGGCGATCACGAAGGCGGCGAGGCGGTGGCGGCGCACGTCGACGCCGCAGAACGCCACCCGCTCGGGGTTCTCGCTGATGGCGCGCAGAATCAGGCCGAACGACGACCGCGTGATGAGATAGAGCACCGCCGCGGCGATCACCACGATCACCAGCACCACGCGGTAGTAGACCGCCGGGTCGGCGAGCTGCAGGTCGAGACCCAGGCCGAAGTCGCGCAGCAGGAAGCCGGTGATGCCGTCGCTGCCGTTGGTGAAGCTGCGCCACTGATGGGCCACGGCGTACACCATCATGCCGAAGGCGAGCGTCAGCATGGCGAAGTAGACCTCGCCCAGTCGCACGCTGAAGAAACCGATCACCGCGGCGAGCAGCGCCGAGGTAACCATCGAGGCGAGAAGCGCCCAGACGAGCGGCACCTGGAAGTGCAGGAGCAGCAGCGCGGTGGTGTACGCCCCCATGCCGAAGAACGCGGCGTGCCCGAAGGAAAGCATGCCGGTGTAGCCGAATATCAGGTTAAAGCTCGCCGCGAACAGACCCATGATCAGGATCTCGGTCCCGACGAAGATGTAGAAGTACGGCGCGAGCGCCGGCAGCGCGGCGAGCGCGGCGACGAGCAGCGCGAGGATCAGCGGCACGCCCAACCGCCAGCCGAGCAGACTGCGCCCGGCGGCGGCCGCGGCGGAAGCCGTGGATGCAGACAGGTGGCGGCTCATGCGGGGGCTCCTCTTCCCAGCAGACCCTGCGGGCGCAACAGCAGCACCAGCGCCATGCCGATGTAGGGCAGCACCAGGTTGATCTCCGGCAGATAGCGCCCGCCGAAGCCGTGGATCAGCCCGAGCACCAGCGCGCCCAACAGCGCGCCCGGGAAGCTCCCCAGCCCGCCGATCACGACCACGATGAAGGACTCGATGATGATGCGGTCACCCATGCCCGGATCGATGGCGCGCATCGGCGCCGCTACCACGCCGCCCACCGCCGCGAGCCAGGCGCCGAAGGCGAACACGCCCGTCACCACCAGCGGCACGTTGATGCCGACCGTCTGCGCCATGTCGCGGTCGATCGCGGCGGCGCGCACGATGCGGCCGATGCGGGTGCGGTTGAAGAGCAGCCACAGCGCCGCCAGCAGCACGACGCCGGCGACGATCACGAACAGGCTGTAGCTCGGATAGCTCACCCCGGCGAAGCTGATGTTGCCGCGCAGGATCTCGGGCGGCCGCACCGTGTGGATGCCGGAGCCCCAGATCATGCGCACGCTCTCGTCGATGATGAGCAGCAGCGCGAAGGTGAGCAGCAGGCTGTCGGTGACGTGGCGCCCGTACACCCGGCGCAGGACCAGCCGCTCGATGACGACCGCGACCGCCGCCACCGCGAGCGGCGCCAGCAGCAGCGACGGCCAGAACGGCAGGTCCAGCCTGGCGACCAGGGCGTACGTGAAGTAGGCCCCGAGCATGTACAGGCCGCCGTGGGCGAAATTGATGATGTTGAGCACGCCGAAGATGATGTTCAGCCCGACGGCGATGATGAACAGCAGCATCGCGATGTCGAGGCTGTTCAGCAGCGCGGCGATGAAGCTCTGCATGCGCGCCTCCGGAGGGCCGCGGCCGCGCGCGGCGGCCGCGGCCGGGCGGTAGGAATTACAGCTTGCAGCCCGTCTCTTCGACGCTCGGCGTCACCTCCTCGCCCTTGAAGGCGCGCATCGGCTTGAGCATGCGGATGCCGTGCTCGGCGCTCATCGCCGCCGCGCGGCCCCAGGTCGGACCCACCACCGCCTGGTTGTCGCCCTTGCGGAACGTGATCTCGCCGTTCGGCGCCCGGATGGTCAGGCCGGAAAGCGCTGCGGCGACCTTGTCCGGGTCGGTGCTGCCGGCCTTCTCCATGGCGGCCTTGAACGCGTACACCGCCGCGTAGGCGCCCTCGGCGTTGTAGCTCGGCGGCGTCTTGTAGCGCTCCATGTAAGCCTTGACGAAGGCGTTGTTGATCTCGTTGTCGTGGGCGCCGAACCAGTAGCGGGTGCCGAGCCACACGCCCTCCGGCATCTCATCGCGCAGCGCCGACAGCACCTCGGTGGCCGCGCCGACGGTCATCAGGACCTGCATGCCGCGGTCGAAGAAGCCGAGGTTGCGCGCCTGGCGCACGAAGTTCACCAGGTCGCCGCCCCACACCGAGATCAGCACGCCGTCCGGCTTGGCCGCCATGATGCTGTTGATGAACGGCGTGAAGTCCTCGTTGCCGAAGCGCGGGAAGGCGGTCTCCTTCATCAGCTCCACGTCCGGCTTGATCTCCTTCAGGTACTTGCTGAAGTACTCCCACGACTGATGGCCGAAGGCGTAGTCGGGGCCGATGGTGGTCCAGCGCTTGGCGCCGGTGTCGGCGGCCACCAGGGCCGCGGCCTTCATGTTCTGGTTGACGTTGACGCTGATGCGGAAGGTGTAGGGATTGCAGAGCTTGCCCGTGACGTCCGGGGTGGCGGCGTGGGTGATGATCAGCGGCCGCCGCAGCTCCGGGATCACCGGCACCAGGCCGGTCGCCACGCCGGAGCTGTCGATGCCGAGCAGCGCGTCGACGCGGTCCTGGAACACCAGCTTGCGCGCCGCCTGGATGGCGACGTCGGCCTTGCCCTGGCTGTCCTCGATACGGAACTCGACCTTGCGTCCGAGTATCCCGCCCTTGGCGTTGATCTCGTCGACGGCGAGCTGGATACCCTGCTGGGCGAACTGCCCGTAGACCGACGCGGAGCCGGACATGATGAAGATGCCGCCGAGCCGGATCGGCTGCTGCGCCTGGGCCGGCGCAGTCAGGGCGACGATGCCCAGAACGAGGGCGGCAGCGGCGCCCGCGAGCGGTAAACGTGTGCGCAACCGAGCCATTGCAGTCTCCTCCTCTCCTTTCGATGAGTGCTTCTCGGACCCGCCATTCTACCCAATCTCGCGGGCCGGCGGCCGCCGGCGGCTCGTGATCGCGCTTTGCGCGGTGAGGCGAGTCCCGCGGCCGTCATCGCCGGCGGCCCGCATCCCGTTCGCACCGCCACCGACGGGCACCGCCCCTCCGGCTTCGGTCAGGGACGGGCAGCCGCCTCGCGGAACCACTGCTCGGTGGCCTCGTCCGCGGGAAAGAAGAGCTCGACGTGCAGCCTCTGCAGCGCCACGTCGAGCGGCGTGCCGAGCGTCGTGATCATCGAGAAGAGCGCGAGCCGGGTCGTGCCCTTGCGAAAGCGCGTCACGAGCGTCGGCGGCATGTCGCTGTCGCTCGCCGGCGCGCGGTCGAGCGACGCGACGTCGGGGAGTCTCATGACGCGCTGCAGCAGCTCCGACTCCGCGCCCTCGCCCTCGAGCAGCGCCTGCGCGCTCAGCCGCCGCACCATCCAGGCCGCGACTTCCTCCCAGTCCTCGATGCAGGGACGCAGCGCATCCGCGCGCAGGACGAGCTCGACGACGTTGAGCGGTGCCGCCGGAGTCGGGGGCGCCCCGAGCAAGAAGCCCAGGAACCGCGCCGTCGCACGGTTCGCGCGCAGGACGTTGTAGGCGCCGTCGACGACGATCGCGGGGAACGGCTCCTGCTGCTCGAGCATCTGCGTGAGCGCGCGCTCGATCGGCTGCATGTCGGGCGCGTCCGGCGTGCGCTCCTTGTATACCGGCGCGAAGCCCGCAGCGAGCAGCATCGCGTTCTGCTGGAAGAGCGGCACGCCGAGCACGCTCGCGAGATGCAGCACCATGCCGCGGCTCGGCCGGCTGCGGCCGGACTCGAGGAAACTCAGGTGCTTCTGCGACAGCCCGCAGGTGAGCGCGAGGTCGAGCTGGCTCGCGCCGCGCAGGCGGCGCCATTCGCGCAGCATCGCACCGAAGGTGGAGCCGGTATTGCGAGACGAGGATCGGGCGGCGACTGGCATCGGCGTGGCTTCCGGGTGGCGTGCGAGGAGCTTATGCCCCGCCGGTCGCGCGCGGCAATTACCTCCCGGGTAAAGCCATTACCTGCCGCTTAATTGCCGCTCGGTCGGCGCCTGCCGATCATGCCGGCTCCTTCACCAACCGCAAGGAGAAGTGTCATGGCTGCTGTCGTTCAGGAAACCGCTGTCCGCGCGCGGTCGCTCCGCCCGTTCTACGTCGGCGCCGCGATCGACCTGGTGCTCGGCCTGGATCTCCTGCTCTTCGGCCCGGCGCTCGCCGCCTGGCTCGTGCCCGCGCAGGCGGAGGTGCTCGGCGTGGCGAGCGGGACGCTGCTGCGAGCCCTCGGCGTGCTGCTGATCGTCTTCGCTCTCGAGACGGTCTGGCTCGCGCGCGCGCCGAATCTGCGGCGCTACCTGTCGCTCGCGATCGCGGCGAACTGGGCGTGGGTGGCGGTGTCGGCACTCGCGATCGTCGCCGGCTACTCGGTGCTTTCGACCGCCGGTGTCGTCGCCGCCGCCGCGACGGCGCTCGTCGCGGCGGAGCTCGCGATTTTTCAGCGGCGGGCGCTCTGAGGGGAATACCGGAAGGCGCGCCGCGAGGCGCGCCTTCCGGCTCGCCGAGGTCTCCGCGCCGCCGGCCGGCTGCGCGCGGGGAGTCTTCGCCGAGTCGGCATCAGCCGGCCTCCCTGACGAGGCAGTTGCCGAACATCGGGTGGGTCGCCGGCACACTGATCCCGTTGTTGTCTTCGTTCGTTTCGAATATCTCGCGATCCGCGTCGACGACGACGCCGAAGACGGTATGCGGACCGGTAGGGTGGCAGGTCCACGTCACCGGTCGGCCCCGCACGGTGCGCTGGCCGCGCAGATCGATCGTCAGCTCCTTCTGCTCGCCGCTTGCCAGATTGAACATCTGGCGCACCTTGCCCTTGAAGGCGCTTTCGGGGGTGGAGGTATCCCATGTCACCGAAACCATCCGCTGCACGCGTTCCGGCCCGTTGTTGCGGATGAGCAGCGAGATCCGGCCCGGTTTTTCGTCGATGAAGTCCACGCTTCCCCTCACGATGGCCAGATCCGACCGCACCGGCGGGCCGCTGTCGCCGGCGGACGGAGGGGCAACGCCCCACGGCACCGACTGTGTCGACACGACGCGCCCGTAGTAGCTGAGCTGGGCGACGACCGTTCCGCTCGCCGTTTGCGGCTCGGCGCGGCAGAGAAAGTGCCAGGTAGTGCGCCCCGAATACACGGTCAAGCGGCGGCCGGACGCGCTCGACGCGCCGCTGCCGGAGATGCACTCCGCGTTTCTCACACCGTTCGGGTAGACCCACATCTCGGCCGCCTCACCCGCGACAAAGGTGTCGAACCGCAGCTGCATCCAATTGGGCCCCCTGCTCACGATAGTGATCGGCTCGATGCGGTTCGGCACCTGCGCGTGGACGACGCCGTCGTCGACGTACATCGGTGCACCCGCCGGACCCAATGTCGCGACCAGCTCGTTATTGGCCGGATTCTCGTCGAGCGGGGTCACGCGCGCTTTCAGCTTCTGGCGGCGCTGTGCCGGAACCTGGTAGTCGGCGACGGCGATGGCCCCGTGCTTGCCGAAGATCGGGACGATCGTGACGCCGCCGCTCCACAGTTTCCGGTTGCTCTGCGCGTCGTACAGCTCGAGCGTCGCGTTCCGGCCGTTGGCGCTCGCGTTGCCCAGAACCGTGATCGAGACCTTGCGGTTACCGAGCAGCGTCATGCTGGCGACGCTCAGATCGGCCGGCTCGGGCTTGATCGCGCCCGGCTGGATCTTCGACGGAAGGCCGCCGGGCGGCGATGCGGGCGTTTGCTGCTGCTTCGCCTGCTCGGGGTCGATCTGCGCGGCGACAGCGGCGGACGTCGTCTGCGTTTTCGCGAGGCCCGCCGCGACCCGGCACTGCGCGAGCTCGGCGGGGCTGAACGTCTTCGTGCCGAACACGAACGAGGCGATCGCGCCCACCTCGCGCGCGAGCGCGCGACAGGCCTCCGCCGCCGTGCCGACGGGCAGCGGCGCCGTGCAGCGCGTACCGGCGCAGTTCCACGTCATGCCGCCGGCGCTGACCGCACCCTGCTTCAACGCCGTCTTCTCGGTCGTAGCTTCGTAGCGCGCCTTCGCGATCTTCTCTACCGCCGCCTTCGCCGCAGGCGTTTGCGGCAAAGCCGCCTCCGGAATCTTGCCGGCCGAAGCCGCTGCGGCGGCGAGCGGAGCGGCGAGGAGCGCGGCGCCGAGCCACGGGCCAATGCGAAACGTGCGATCTGCGGACATGGATATCCTCCCCGATTCCTGGTCGGTCTGGTCTTGTGTCGTGGGTCCGGCGCGGACAGTTCAACGGCTTCCGGCCGCGGCGGCGGACCGCGAGGCGCCGCAGCGCTACACTTGAGCCTCTGCCCGGAGGAACCGCGAATGAGCGCCGTTACCGAGACGCAGCCGGTCACGGACCGGATGCGCCGTATTTTAGAGCGCCAACGCGCCGCGTTCCTGGCGGACATGAACCCGCCCTGCGCGGTGCGCCGCGACCGGCTCGACCGCCTGCTCGCGATGACCGAGCGCCACACCGACGCGCTCGTCGCCGCGATCAGCGAGGACTTCGGCCACCGCTCGCGCCAGGAGACGCTGCTCACCGACGTCCTCACGGTGATCGCCGCGATCAAGCACGCGCGGCGACACCTCAAGCGCTGGATGAAGCCGCGGCGCGCGCCGACGGCGCTGCAGTACCGCCCGGCGCACAACCGCATCCTGCGCCAGCCGCTCGGCGTCGTCGGCATCGTGAGCCCGTGGAACTACCCCTACCAGCTCGCGGTCGGGCCGGCGGTCGGCGCGCTCGCCGCCGGCAATCGCGTGATGATCAAGCCGTCCGAGCTCACGCCGCGGCTCGCGGCGCTGCTCGCGCGGATCGCGGCCGAAACCTTCGCCGAGGACGAGCTCGCGGTCGTCACCGGCGATGCTTCGGTCGGGCAGGCGTTCGTGGAGCTGCCGTTCGATCACCTGCTGTTCACCGGCTCGACGCACGTCGGGCGCCTGGTGGCGCAGGCGGCGGCGAAGAACCTGACGCCGGTGACGCTCGAGCTCGGCGGCAAGTCGCCGGCGATCGTCGACGCGAGCGCCGACCTCCGCGCGATCGCGCCGCGCATCGCGTACGCGAAGCTCCTGAACGCCGGGCAGACGTGCATCGCGCCCGACTACGCGCTCGTGCCGGCGGCGAAGATCGAAGCGTTCGCCGAAGCCCTGCGCGGCGCGATCGAGCGGCTCTATCCGGAGCCTCTGACGAATCCCGACTACACCTCGATCGTGAATGAGCGCCACTACCGGCGGCTGCGCGGGCTGGTCGAGGACGCGCGCGCGAAGGGCGGACGCGTTCTCGAGATCGGCGCGCGCGCCGACGCGTCCGGCCGCAAATTCCCGCCGACTCTGGTGCTCGATGCCCGCGCGGAGATGCGCGTCATGCAGGAGGAGATCTTCGGGCCGATCCTCCCGGTGGTGGGGTACGCGACGCTGGACGACGCGCTCCGGTTCGTGAACGGCCGCGACCGGCCGCTCGCGCTCTACTGGTTCGGCGACGACCGCGCGAACCGCGAGCGCGCGCTGCGCGGCACGATCGCGGGCGGCGTGACGGTGAACGATTGCCTGCTGCACTTCGCGCAGGAGGATTTGCCGTTCGGCGGCGTCGGCGCGAGCGGCATGGGCGCGTACCACGGCGAGCACGGCTTCCGCACCTTCAGCAAGGAGAAGCCGGTGACGTTCCAGTCGAAGCTGAACGGCATGGCGCTCGTCTATCCGCCCTACGGCCGAACGTTCGACCGCGTGGCGGCGCTGCTGAAGCGCCTGCTCTGAGCGGCCGCTAGCGCGTCGCGGTCGGCTGCGCGTTCGCGCGGGCGGTCGCCGTGGTCGCGATGTCGCCGCCGAGCGCCTTGTACGCCTGGGCCGCGGCCGCGAGGCGCGCGCGCTTGATCTCGAGCAGCGCCTGCTGCGCGTTGTAGTGCTCGCGCTGCGCGTCGAGCACTTCGAGGTAGCCGATGAGCCCGGCGTTGTAGCGCGCCTGCGCGAGCTTGAGGCGCTCGGCCTCGCGCTCCGCGAGCCGCGCCTGCGCCGCGTACTGCTCGGCGAGCCACCGCTGGTCGGAGAGCACGTCCGCCACTTCCGCGAACGCCTGCTGGATCGCGCGCTCGTACTGCGCCACCGCCGTCACCGTGCGCGCCTTCGCCAGATCGAGGTTCGCGCTCAGCTCGCCGCCGGTGAAGAGCGGCAGGGAAATGCTCGGGACGAAGGTCCAGGCGCGGCGGTTGCCGTCGAAGAGCTCGTCGAGCTCGGGGCTCGCGAAGCCGAGCGTTCCCACCAGACTGATGCGCGGAAAGAACGCCGCGCGCGCGGCGCCGATGTTCGCGTTCGCGGCAATCAGGGCGTGCTCGGCCTGCAGCACGTCGGGGCGGTAGAGCAGCACTTCCGACGGCAGCCCCTCCGGAAGCGGCGGCGGCAGCTCGAGGTCCTCGAGCGCGGCGCCGCTCGGCGGCGGCAGCTCGACCGGCCGGCCGACGAGCACCGCGAGCGCGTTGCGCGCGTTCGCCGCGAGGCGCGACAGCGCGGCCGCGTCGGCCTGCGCCGCCTCGTACGCCGACTGCGCCTGCAGCAAATCGAGCCGGCTCGCCACACCGGCGGCCATGCGCCGCTCGATCAGCCGCAGACCCTCCTCGCGCGCGGCCGCCGTGCGCCGGGCGAACTCGGCGCGCTCCTCGAGCGCGCGCACGCTGAAGTAGGCGTTGGCGACGTCGGCGATGAGCGAGAGCCGCACGGCGCGGCTGCCGTGCTCGGTCGCGAGGTAGCTCGCGAGCGCGGATTCGGTCAGGCGCGCGACGCGCCCCCAGAGGTCGAGCTCGTAGCTCAGGAGCCCGAGGTACACGTCGTAGCGGCGCGCGACCACGTTCTCGGAGGAGCCGGCGAGCGGCGCGCGCGCCGCGGTCTCCTCGGCATTGAGGCTGAAGCTCGGGAAGCGCTCCGCGCGCTGGATGCCGTAGAGCGCGCGCGCCTCCTCGACCCGCGACAGCGCGATGCGCAGATCGCGGTTGTGCTCGAGCGCCGCGGCGATCAGCTCGCGCAGCGTCGGGTCGGTGAAGTAAAGCTCCCACGACGGCAGCGCGATCTCCGACACCGCCTCGGCGCTGCCGACCGCCGCCGGCACCGGCGCCTCGGGCCGCGTGTAGTCGGGGCCGAGCGTCATGCAGCCGGCGAGCAGCGCGGCGCTCGCGAACGTCGCGAGCAG
>DATCLR010000041.1:0-8211 GCA_036563785.1 Burkholderiales bacterium
CCGATCGAGTACTGCATCGCCGAAGGCATCCGGCGCTACGAGGCCGGCGCGCAGGGCGAGCACAAGCTCGCGCGCGGCTTCACACCGACACCCACCCACTCCTCGCACTGGCTGCGCGATCCGGCCTTCCACCGCGCCGTCGGCGAGTTCCTCGCCGCCGAGCAGGAGCACGTCGGATACTACATGGACGAGCTCAACGAGCACGCGCCCTACCGGCGCAGCCCGATGCCGGGCTCGAGGTGAGCGCGTGTACGTGATCGACCCCCACGCCGACGACTTTCGCTTTCCGCCGGTCGAGCTGGCGTCGCCCGACGGGCTGCTCGCGGTAGGCGGCGACCTGCGGCCGGCGCGTCTGCTCGCCGCTTATCGCCAGGGCATCTTTCCCTGGTACAACGAAGGGCAGCCGATCCTGTGGTGGAGCCCCGATCCGCGCGCGGTGCTGTTCCCGGCGCGGCTGCGCGTGTCGCGGAGCCTGCGCAAGCGCCTGCGATCGGGAAAGTTTCGCGTCACCTGCGACGTCTGCTTTCGCGATGTGATGCTCGCCTGCGCCGGGCCCCGACCGCAGTATCCGCACGGCGGAACCTGGATCACGCCCGCCATGGTCGAGGCCTACACCGAGCTCCATCGGCTCGGGCACGCGCACTCGGTCGAGACGTGGCTCGGCGACCGGCTCGTCGGCGGGCTGTACGGCGTCGCGCTCGGAGGAATCTTCTGCGGCGAGTCGATGTTCAGCCGCGAGTCCGATGCGTCGAAGGTCGCCCTGGTGTACCTCGTCCGCCAGCTCGAGCGCTGGGGCTATGCGCTCATCGACTGCCAGCTGCCCTCGGCGCATCTCGCGAGCCTGGGCGCGGAGGCGATCCCGCGGCGAACCTACATGGCGCTGCTCGCCGACGCGCTCGCGCTCCCCGGACGTCCGCCGCCGTGGCGTTTTGACACCGACCTGCCCATCGTATAGCGTGCCCCCATGAGCGGGCATCAGCGCAGTCCGGACATCTTTCTGTCGATGCCGCATCCGTGCAGCTACCTGCCCGGAAAAACGGCGGCGACGCTCTTCATCGATCCGCGCTTCCCGCTCGACCGCGAGCGCTACGGCACGTTCACGCGCCTCGGCTTCCGCCGCAGCGGCGACCTCATCTATCGTCCGCATTGCCCCGGCTGCAATGCATGCGTGCCCGTGCGGATTCCGGCCGCGCGCTTCACACCGAACCGCGGCCAGCGGCGCGTGTGGAAGCGCAACGCGGGGGTCGAGGTCGTGGCGCATCCGCCCGTTTTCGTTCAGGAGCACTTCGACCTCTATCTGCGCTACCAGTCGGTGCGCCATCCCGGAGGCGGGATGGACGACCCGGACCCGCAGAAGTACATGAACTTCCTAACCGGCCGGCGGGTCGAGACGGTCTTTTACGAGATGCGGGAGCACGGGACGCTCCTCGGCGTCGCCGTCGTCGACCGGCTGAACGACGGCCTCTCCGCGGTTTACACCTTCTACGACCCGGACCGGACGACGCGGGGCCTCGGTACGTTCGCCATCCTCTGGCAGGTCGAGGAGGCGCGGCGGCTGGGGCTGCCGTGGGTGTACCTCGGCTACTGGATCGCCGAGAGCCCGAAGATGGCGTACAAGACCCGGTTCCGCCCCATCGAGGCGTACCGGGGCGGGCAGTGGACGGAGCTCGATCCCCCGCCCTGACGGCGGCCGCGCCGCGGGCGCAGCTTTACCCGTCGGAACGACTGCGGCATCATACGCCGCCCGATCAGATCAGGATTGATTTCTCCGCTGCGTGGCAAAAGAAGAGCACATTGAAATGGAGGGGACGATCATCGAGACCCTCCCCAACACCCTGTTTCGCGTAAAGCTGGACAACGGTCACATCGTCACGGCGCACATTTCCGGGAAGATGCGCAAGAACTACATCCGCATCCTCACGGGCGACCGCGTGACCGTCCAGCTCACTCCGTACGACCTCACCAAGGGCCGTATCACGTTCCGAGCCCGGTAGGCGGGCACGCTCGCGGCGCGGGCCATCGGCCTCCGCGCGGGCGTCCGCGATCCGGGCAAGAGAAAAGGCCCCGGCGGGAACCGGGGCCTTTTCGCGTCGCGCACCCGACGCCGGCGCTACTCTTCTTCCACTGAAGCCGCCTTCGATACGCTCTCGCGCGGCTGGAACTCGAACTGCGGTCCGTCCGCGTTCGCCGTCACCTTCACGTGTCCGCCGTTCGCGAGGCTGCCGAAGAGCAGCTCGTTCGCGAGCGGCTTCTTGATGCGCTCCTGGATCAGCCGCGCCATCGGCCGGGCGCCCATTGCGGGGTCGTGCCCGTTGGCCGCGAGCCACTTGCGCGCCGCCTCGTCGAGCTCGATCGTGACGTGCTTCTCCGCGAGCTGCGCCTCGAGCTCCATCACGAACTTGTTCACCACGTGCAGGATCGTCTGCTCGTTGAGCGGCTTGAAGCGGATGATCGCGTCGAGCCGGTTGCGGAACTCCGGGCTGAACAGGCGCTTGATCTCGATCAGGTCCTCGCCGCTGTGATCCTGCGGGGTGAAGCCCATCGAGGCGCGGCTCACGCGCTCCGCGCCCGCGTTCGTGGTCATGATCAGGATCACGTTGCGGAAGTCGGCCTTGCGCCCGTTGTTGTCGGTGAGCGTCCCGTGGTCCATCACCTGCAGCAGCAGGTTGAACACGTCGGGATGCGCCTTCTCGATCTCGTCGAGCAGCAGCACCGAGTGCGGATGTTTCGTGATCGCCTCCGTCAGCAGCCCGCCCTGATCGAAGCCGACGTAGCCCGGCGGCGCGCCGATGAGGCGCGACACCGTGTGCCGCTCCATGTACTCGGACATGTCGAAGCGGATGAGCTCGACCCCGAGGACGCGCGCGAGCTGGCGCGAGACCTCGGTCTTACCCACGCCCGTCGGTCCGGCGAACAGGAACGAGCCGACGGGCTTCTCGCTGTGGCCGAGCCCCGAGCGCGCGAGCTTGATGGCGGTCGCGAGCGCCTCGATCGCTTCGTCCTGGCCGAAAACGACCATCTTGAGGTCGCGCTCGAGGTTGCGCAGCGCCTCGCGGTCCGAGGTCGAAACCGTCTTCGGCGGGATGCGCGCCATCTTGGCGACGATAGCCTCGATTTCGTGCACGCCGATCGTCTTCTTGCGCTTGCTCGGCGGCAGGAGCTGCTGGCTCGCACCGGCCTCGTCAATGACGTCGATCGCCTTGTCCGGGAGATGCCGGTCGTTGATGAAGCGATGCGACAGCTCCACGGCGCTGCGCAGCGCCTGGTTGGTGTAGCGCACGCCGTGATGGCGCTCGAAGCGCGCCTTGAGCCCGCGCAGGATCTCGACCGCCTCCTCGACCGAAGGCTCGGTCACGTCGATCTTCTGGAAGCGGCGCGACAGCGCGCGGTCCTTCTCGAAGATGTTGCGGTACTCCTGATACGTGGTCGAGCCGATGCACTTGAGCTCCCCGGTCGAGAGCACCGGCTTGAGCAGGTTCGACGCGTCCATGGCGCCGCCCGAGGCCGCGCCCGCCCCGATGATGGTGTGGATCTCGTCGATGAAGAGGATCGCCCCTTCCTGACGCTTCAGGTGGTGAAGCACCGCTTTCAGGCGCTTCTCGAAGTCGCCGCGGTACTTCGTGCCCGCGAGCAGGCTGCCCATGTCGAGCGCGTAGATGGTGCTGTTCGCGAGGACGTCCGGCACCTCGCCGTCGACGATCTTCTTCGCGAGCCCTTCGGCGATCGCGGTCTTGCCCACGCCGGCTTCGCCGACGAAGAGAGGATTGTTCTTGCGTCGGCGGCACAGCACCTGGATCGTGCGCTCGATCTCGCGCTCGCGTCCGATCAGCGGGTCGATCTTCCCGAGCCGCGCCTGCTCGTTGAGGTTCACGCAGAAGGAATCGAGCGGACTGCGCTCGCCGGCCGGCCCGTCCTCGTTCTCCTCGGGCGCCGGCAGCTCGTTGTTGTTCTCGCCCGGCACTTTCGAGATGCCGTGCGAGATGTAGTTCACAACGTCGAAGCGGCTGATGTTCTGCTTGTGCAGGAAGTAGATGGCGTGCGATTCCTTCTCCCCGAAGATGGCCACCAGCACGTTCGCGCCGGTGACCTCCTTCTTGCCGACGCCCTGCACGTGCAGCACCGCGCGCTGGATCACGCGCTGGAAACCGATCGTCGGCTGCGTGTCGAGCTTGCTGTTCGGGGGCAGAACCGGGACGTTCTCGTTGAGGAAATTGAGAAGATTGCGGCGGAGCTCCTCGATGTTGCCGCCGCACGCCCGGATCACCCGCGAGGCGCTCGGGTTGTCGAGCAGCGCCATCAGCAGATGCTCCACGGTGATGAATTCGTGGCGCCGCTCACGGGCCGCCTGGAAGGCGGCATTCAGGGAGATTTCGAGTTCCTGGGACAACACTTGAGTCAACCTCCGGGCTTGGCCCGCTGTATTCGGGTTCCCCGTCCTATTCGGGCTCCAACGTGCATTGCAGCGGGTGCTGGTGCTCCTGCGCGTAGGCGAGAACCTGACGCACCTTGGTCTCCGCGATCTCGCGGGTGTACACGCCGCACACGCCGACACCCTTGTGGTGCACGTGGAGCATGATCCGCGTTGCCTCCTCCCGATTCTTATAAAAGAACCGTTCCAGGACGGTGACGACGAACTCCATCGGCGTGTAGTCGTCGTTCAGCAGGATCACCTTGTAGAGCTGCGGCCGCTGGAGCTTCGGGCGCGCTTCCTGGACGACCGGGCCCTCGGGATACTGCGGCTGTTTCTCCTTCATATCTGGAAGCTTAGACCAAAGACTTAAAGCAAGGGGACCGAGCCCAACCTAGAACAAACTCCATTGTGCGACCGCGCGGCAAAATTTCAACCCATGCGGCTCTGGCACGAATTTTGAGCGGCCGCGCCGACCCAACAGGCGCAACTCGAAAGGGCGTGCTTGACTAGCGGGCAAAAAGAAGGATGATGAATCCTGCCTTCGCCCTAGCCGGCGGCGGCCGTCGGGGCGAACGTTACCTTTGAGGATCGACAGCGGGCGTTAGTTCCGCTGCAGTGAGGGGGATGGCTATGCCGACAGGTACCGTGAAGTGGTTCAACGCGGGGAAGGGGTACGGATTCATAACCCCCAGCGATGGCGGAGACGACGTGTTTGCGCACTTCTCCGCAATCGAGATGGAAGGCTACAAGACGCTCAAGGAAGGACAGCAGGTCGAGTACGAGGTCCAGGAAGGCCCGAAAGGTCCCCAGGCCTCCCGCATCCGGTGTCTCACCAAGTAGCGCCGAACCGCTTCGAACAGCGAAGTTGCAAGATTCGAGACCCGGCCCTGGCCGGGTTTCTCTTCGCCCAGGACCGCCGCGGCGCGCCCTGCTTTCCCGCCGGAACGCGCCGCGGTCGCTTCCCCGGCCGTCAGCCCATGTAGCGGACGATCGCGTCGCCGAAGCCCGAAGAGGACACGACCTTCGCGCCGGGCCGCATGCGCGCGAGGTCGTACGTCACCTCTCCCGCCCCGATCGCGCCCGACATGCCCTTGATGATCAGGTCCGCCGCCTCGGTCCAGCCGAGATAACGGAGCATCATCTCGGCCGACAGGATGAGCGACCCCGGATTGACGCGATTCTGTCCGGCGTACTTCGGCGCCGTCCCGTGCGTGGCTTCGAAGACGCCGACCGAATCGGCGATATTGGCCCCCGGCGCGATGCCGAGGCCGCCGACCTGCGCGGCGAGCGCGTCCGAGAAGTAGTCGCCGTTCAGGTTCAGGGTGGCGATGACGTCGTAGTCCTCGGGCTTGATCAGGATCTGCTGCAGGAAGTTGTCGGCGATCACGTCCTTGATCACGATGTCCTTCCCGGTCTTCGGGTTGCGCAGCGTGCACCACGGGCCCCCGTCGAGCGGCTGCGCTCCGAACTCGCGCTTCGCGAGCTCGTAGCCCCAGGAGCGGAATGCGCCCTCGGTGAACTTCATGATGTTGCCCTTGTGCACCAGGGTGACCGAGCGCCGGTCGTTGTCGATCGCGTAGCGGATCGCCTTCCGGATGAGGCGCTCCGAGCCCTCCCGCGACACCGGCTTGATGCCTATCGCCGAGGTCGCCGGGAAGCGGATCTGGGTCACGCCCATTTCCTTCTGCAGGAACTCGATGACCTTGCGCACCTCCGGGCTCTCGGCCGGCCACTCGATGCCGGCGTAGATGTCCTCCGTGTTCTCCCGAAAGATCACCATGTCGGTCTTCTCGGGGTGCTTCATCGGCGTGTCCACGCCGGGGAAGTAGCGGACCGGCCGCACGCACGCGTACAGGTCGAGCTCCTGGCGGATCGCGACGTTGAGCGAGCGCATCCCGCCGCCGACCGGGGTCGTGAGCGGACCCTTGATCGAGACCACGTACTCCTGGAGCGCATCGAGCGTCTCGCGCGGCAGCCACTGGTTATCGCCGTAGGTCGCCACCGCCTTCTCGCCGGCGTATACCTCCATCCACACGATCGCGCGCTTGCCGCCGTAGGCCTTGCGCACGGCCGCATCGACCACGGCGCGCATCACGGGGGTGATGTCGACACCGATACCGTCGCCCTCGATGAAGGGGATGATCGGCCGGTCGGGAACGTTCAACGAATGGTCGGCGTTGACCGTGATTCGCTCGCCTTCCGAGGGAACCTTGATCTTCTGATACTTCATGGGTACGTGATCTCCTGCAAATCTCGCGTCGGGGCGGCTTGCGCCGCCGCGTAGTATAGCGGCAATCCCTGCGCGGTTCGCGGGAAACCGGCCGCGCATGACACGCCGTCTCGAGCATGCACTCGCGCGCCATCCGAGCTCGGCGGCCGACACGACGCCGCCCCCCTGTCTGCCCCATCGCTCCGGGAGCCTGCCGCCCGCTTCACCGGCCGCCGCGCCCGGCAGTCGAGGTTCGGGTGGAAAATTGACAGTGCGTATGATTCGGTATTCAATAGGTCGAAATCCTTAATATTGGTCCGCCCGTGGCGCGCTCCGGCAGCCGGCTGTACTACAAGCAGAACCGTCTCAAGCAGCTCCGCGCTTTCTGCTGCGCCGCGCAAACCGGCAGCGTTTCCAAGGCCGCGGAGCGGCTCTACCTGAGCCAGCCGTCGGTTTCGCTGCAGATCCAGGCGCTCGAGCGGGAGCTGAACGTCACGCTCTTCGAGCGCCGCGGGCCGAAGATCCAGCTCACCCCCGACGGCCGCTACCTCTACGAGCTCGCTCAGCCGCTGGTCCACGGCATCGACGCCCTCGCCGAAACGTTCGCCGCCGGCTGCGGTCGGGTCACGTCGGGGGAGCTCTCGATCGCCGCGGGCGAATCGACGCTGCTCTACCTTCTGCCCAAGCTGATCAAGCGCTTCGCCGACGAGCACAAAGGCATCCGCATCAAGCTCCTCAACGTCACCGGGCGCGACGGCCTCGCGCTGCTGCGCGCGGACGAGGCGGATCTCGCCGTCGGGTCGATGATCGACACGCCGGACGACATCACCTACCACCCGATCTTCACCTACGACCCGATGCTGATCACGCCGCTGGATCACCCGCTCGCGCGCAAGAAGCAGATCCGGCTCGAGGACGTGAGCCCGTACGGGCTGATCCTGCCGCCGCGGCACCTCTCGACCTGGCGCGTGGTCGAAACGGTCTTCCGGCAGCACAACCTGAGCTACAACGTGACGCTCGAGGCAGGGGGCTGGGAGGTGGTGAAGAAGTACGTCGAGCTCGGGCTCGGTATTTCGATCGTGACGAGCATCTGCCTGACGGGCAACGAGAAGCTCGCCGCGATGCCGCTCGACAAGTACTTCCCGAAGCGGTCCTACGGCGTGGTCCTGCGGCGCGGGAAGTTCCTGACGCCTCAGGCGCGTCTGTTCATCGAGATGATGGACCCCGACTTCTTCAAGCGCACCGGGACCGACAACCGCGCCGCGACCGAAAGCCGCGGCGCGGCCAGGCGCCGCGCCGCGGCGAGCTGAACGCTCAGTCGAGCTTCTCGTACAGCGGGAGCGTCAGGAACTCGACGAACTCCTCCGCCGTCGACATCTGCTCGAAGATCTCGGCCGCCTGCCGGTACGGGATGCGGCTGAAAGTATCGTCGCCGTGCTCGCGCCGGATTCCTTCGAGTACCTCCGGAATCATCGCGCGCACCAGTTCGGCCGTCACCTTGCGGCCGTCCTCGAGCACGCCCTTCGGGGAGCGGATCCACTGCCACACCTGCGAGCGCGAGATCTCGGCGGTGGCCGCATCCTCCATGAGG
>DATCLR010000045.1:0-49654 GCA_036563785.1 Burkholderiales bacterium
CAAAGACGGAACGGCACCGCGCGGTTGTGAGCCTGTGCGCCCGAACAGTGTGCCTCGGCGAGCCCGGCGCAAACGGCATCTGGGGCGTCGGCGTTCTAGAAGAGCTCGATTTCCCGGCCCTCGAAGGCTCGAGCAGAACCGACCCTGCGTCGCGCTCGGATCGTTGATCAGTCTGAAGTCCATTTCAGCCGGATAAGGTCCGGCGATGCGCTCGAACCGAAGCGCCTCGGTTTCGGGTGTCGAGCTTCGCCCCGCCATTCGGACTCTTCCCCGGGTTCGTCAGTGAGGGTCCGTGCGCCGTCGATACATGCGCGCATCGATCCCGAGCTTTCGAAGCCGCGACGCAAGGGTCGTCGGTTTGAGGCCGAGGAGCGCCGCGGCGCCATCGGGCCCCGAGATCTTTCCGTTCGCTAGTTTGAGCGCCGCGATCACGTTTTCGCGTTCCGCCTGCCGGCGCTCGGCCTCGGTCTGCACGAGGGGCGGCGTCTCGGGTCCTCGTGCGGATCGCCCGCGCGCGGGGCCGACCGGAAGATCGAGCACGAGCCGGCCGCCGCGCGCGAGGATCGCGGCGCGCTCGAGCACGTTCTGAAGCTCGCGGACGTTTCCCGGCCAGTCGTACGCCTGAAGCCGTGCGATGTCGGCCTGCGTGACGCGGACCGCCGGACGGCCTTTGCGGCTCGGGCCGGACAGGAAATGCTGCACGAGGAGCGGGATGTCCTCCGGCCGCTCGCGGAGCGGCACGGACTGGATCGGGAACACGCTGAGCCTGAAGTAGAGATCCTCGCGGAAGCGTCCCTGCTCGATCTCGCGGCGGAGGTCGCGGTTCGTCGCGGCGATGATCCGCACGTCGACCTTGCGCGTCTTCTCCTCGCCGACGCGCTCGAACGTGCCTTCCTGGATCACGCGCAGGAGCTTCCCCTGAAGTTCGAGCGGGATCTCGCCGACCTCGTCGAGGAAGAGGGTGCCTCCGTCCGCGAGCTCGAAGCGGCCGATGCGGTCGCGCAGCGCGCCGGTGAACGCGCCCTTCACGTGTCCGAAGAACTCGCTCTCGAAGAGGTCGCGCGGAATCGCGGCGCAGTTCACGCGGATCAGCGGCCGCTCGCGGCGGGAGCTTGCGTCGTGAATCGCGCGCGCGATCAGCTCCTTGCCGGTGCCCGACTCGCCGGTGATCAGCACGGTTGCGTCCGTGTCCGCGACGAGCTCGATCTGCCGGCGGAGCGTTTTGATCGCCTCGCTGCGGCCGATGATGCCGCGGTCGTTGACGCCGAGGCGGATTTCTTCCTGCAGATATTCGTTCTCGAGCTCGAGGCGCTTCCTGAGCCTGTCGACCTCCTTGAGCGCGCGGCGGAGCTTCTCCTCGGCTTCCTTGCGCTGCGTGACGTCGCGGAACACGACGACCGCGCCGATCACGACGCCGCGGTCGCGGATCGGCGTCGACGTGTACTCGACGGGGATCGGGCGTCCGCTCTTGTGCCAGAACACCTCGTCGCTGACCGTGTGCACGGCGCCGTCGCGGAACGCCGCGTAGATCGGGCAATCCTTGCTCGGATACGGCCGGCCGTCGGCGTGGTGGTGATGGATCAGCTCGTGCATGTCGCGGCCGACGAGCTCGGCCGCGCTCCAGCCGAGCAGGGCTTCCGCGGCCGGGTTCACGAACGTCGTCGCGCCCTCGGCGTTCACGCCGTAGATGCCTTCGCCCGCGGCCTTCAGGATCAGCTGATTCTCGCGCTCGATGTCGCGGAAGAGCCGTTCGGCGCGCTGCCATTCCGCGAGCCCGCTCGTCCAGTAGCGGTTCGCCTCCGCGTCGATGCCGTGCCGATGCTGTTCCTCGAGGTCGATCAACGTCACGAGGATCAGCCGGCGGCCGTCGGGGCTCTCGATCCGATCGCCGCGATACTCGACGCGAAGCTTTTTGTCCGCCGCGTGGCGCGGCGCGAGGTCGCGCGTCCAGTAGTGGCCGAGGGAGAGCACCGCTTCGGAGAAGACGATCAGCACCGGCACCTGACCCGGATGAAGTCGGCTGAAGCGGTGGCCGATGAGCGCATCGGGCTGAAGCCCGAGGAAGCTTGCCGCGGCGGTGTTCGCCCAGAGGACGTCGTCGCCGAACGGGTCGATCAGCAGCATCGGCATCGACGTCCTGTCGAGCAGGCGCGTGAGCGTGAGAGGCGCTGCTGTGAGCTCGGCGGCGGCCATGCGCCGAACTTACGACATTTCGTCACGCACAACAACGAATTTTCGTAGATGACGAAATTTCGTAAGCGGGGATTTGTCGTAACTTGCGGAAACTGGTCGCAAAAATCGCTTGGCACGTTCCTGGCTAATAGCGGGTCGACTTCGAACTCATGCGGAGGGGCAACCGATGAGCCTGTTCGACGACCCGTTCGATCCCGAGATCCATGACGGTGCGTGCTGCGCCGAAACGAGGCGTCGGACGCACTCTTCTTGCGCAGATCACGTTCATGAGCCCGACGTTGGCTCCGAGCGCACGCTGACCCGCATCGTCGAGCACGCGCTGATGCGCGCGTTGTTCCCGCATGCGCCGACGCGACGCGCGTTCCTGCGCGCGGTCGGCGGCTCGACCGCGGCCGCGGCGCTATCGCAGCTCTTGCCGGTCGGTTTGATCGCGGAAGCGTTCGCGGAAGCCCTGCCGCTCGAGAAGACGAAGCTCTCGGTCGGCTTCATCCCGATCACGTGCGCGACGCCGATCATCATGGCGAAGCCGATGGGCTTCTACGAGAAGCACGGCCTCGACGTCGACGTCGTGAAGACGGCCGGCTGGGCCGTGATCCGCGACAAGACGCTGAACGGCGAGTACGACGCCGCGCACATGCTGTCTCCGATGCCGATCGCGATCACGATCGGCGCGGGCTCGAATCCGATCCCGTACACGATGCCAGCCGTCGAGAACATCAACGGCCAGGCGATCACGCTCGCGCTGAAGCACAAGGACCGGCGCGACCCGGCCCAGTGGAAGGGCTTCAAGTTCGCCGTGCCGTTCGAGTATTCGATGCACAACTATCTGCTCCGCTACTACCTCGCGGAGCACGGCGTCGATCCCGACCGCGACGTGCAGATCCGCGTCGTGCCGCCGCCCGAGATGGTCGCGAACCTCCGCGCCGACAATCTCGACGGCTTCCTCGCGCCCGATCCGGTGAACCAGCGCGCGGTCTACGACGGCGTCGGCTTCATTCATCTGCTCTCGAAGGAAATCTGGGACGGGCATCCGTGCTGCGCGTTCGCGGCGAGCGCGGAGTTCGCGGCGAACTATCCCAATACGTTCGCGGCGCTCTTCCGGGCCATCGTCGATGCGACGCACTACGCCGCGAAGCCCGGGAACCGCGCGGAGATCGCCCGGGCGATCGCGCCGCGCAACTACCTCAACCAGCCGGAAGAGGTGCTGACGGCGGTGCTCACGGGACGCTTCGAGGACGGACTCGGGAACCGGCGGGAAGTCCCGGACCGCATCGACTTCAACCCGTTCCCTTGGCATTCGATGGCGGTCTGGATCCTCACGCAGATGAAGCGCTGGGGCTACGTGAAGGGCGACATCGACTACAAGCGCATCGCCGAGCAGGTGTACCTTGCCGCCGACTGCGGCCGGCTGATGCGCGAGCTCGGCTACGAGGCGCCGTCGGTCACCTACACCAAGCACACCATCATGGGCAAGGTGTTCGACCCGGCGAGGCCCGAGGAATACCTCGCGAGCTTCAAGATCGCGCGGGCATGAGGCCGGGCATGGGGTGGACACGCGCCAGAGCCCCGGGACGCGGGCGCACCGGGGGCGCCGCGCCGTCATGCCGCCCGTTCGCGGGCGGACGATCGGCGGGGTGAGGCATGGCATCCTTGCCGCTGCGCGCCGCGGTGCTGTCCGCGGTGCTGCTCGCGATAGTGCTCGGCGCCTGGGAGCTCGCTGTCTCGACGCCGTCGGGTGCGCCCGGCGCGCGCGTGCCCGCCCCGTCGCAGGTCTTCGCGCACGCGGTCGCCGAGCTCTCCGATCCCTTCTACGACGCCGGGCCGAACGACAAGGGCATCGGCATCCAGCTCGCCCACTCGCTCGCGCGCGTGCTCACGGGCTACGCGCTCGCCGCGCTCCTCGCGATTCCCGCGGGGTTCGTGATCGGCATGTCCCCGCTCTGGCGCCGCGCGCTCGACCCCTACATCCAGGTCCTGCGCCCGATCTCGCCGCTCGCGTGGATGCCGCTCGCGCTCTACGCGATCCAGGACTCGGTGGCGTCGGCGATCTTCGTGATCTTCATCTGCTCGGTCTGGCCGATGCTCATCAACACGGCGTTCGGCGTCGCGAACGTGCGCCGCGACTATCTCAACGTGGCGCGCACGCTCGAGCTCACGCGCGTGCAGACCGCGCTCAAAGTGATCCTGCCCGCCGCGGCGCCGACGATCCTCACGGGCATGCGCATCTCGATCGGCATCTCGTGGCTCGTCATCGTGGCCGCCGAAATGCTCGTGGGCGGAACGGGCATCGGCTACTACGTGTGGAACGAATGGAACAACCTGAACTTGAGCAGCGTGATCTTCTCGATCCTCACGATCGGCGTCGTCGGCATGCTGCTCGATCAGGTGCTCGCGCGCGCCCAGCGCCTGGTGCAGTACGTGGACTAGCGGCATGACGAGGGCACCGAACGGCCGCGCGGCGGCCCGAATCCTGTGAGTGGTCGACGATGTCCGACGCCTTCCTGAGAGTCGAGAACCTCGCGCGCCGGTTCCCCGGCGGCCAAGGCGGTGCGCCGTTCACGGTGTTCGCGCAGGTGAACTTCACGCTGCGCCGCGGCGAGTTCGTGTGCATGATCGGACATTCGGGCTGCGGCAAGTCGACGATCCTCGGCATCCTCGCCGGGCTCGATACGCCGAGCGAAGGCGCGGTGATCATGGACGGCAAGGAGGTCGTCGGGCCGAGCCTGGACCGCGGCGTGATCTTCCAGAACCACAGCCTGCTGCCGTGGCAGTCGGCGCTCAAGAACGTGACCTTCGCGGTGCAGGCGCGGTGGCGCGACTGGAGTCGGGAGCAGGTGCTCGCGCACAGCCGCCGGTACCTCGAGCTCGTGGGGCTCGCCGGCGCCGAGTCGCGCCGTCCGGCGGAGCTCTCGGGCGGCATGCGCCAGCGCGTCGGCATCGCGCGCGCGTTCGCGATCCAGCCGAAGCTGCTCCTCATGGACGAACCGTTCGGCGCGCTCGATGCGCTCACCCGCGGCACTATTCAGGAAGAGCTGGTCAGAATCTGGGAGCAGAGCGGGCAGACGGTGTTCATGATCACCCACGACGTGGACGAGGCCATTCTGCTCGCCGACAGGATCGTTCTGATGACGAACGGCCCGGACGCGCGCATCGCCGAGATCGTGGAGGTGACGCTCCCGCGCCCGCGCGAGCGGGCGCGCCTGATCCACGAGCCGGCGTACTACGCCATCCGCAATCATCTGGTCGAGTTCCTGGTGAAGCGTTCGCGGACGCTGCGCGAGCACCCGCCGCCAGGCTACGACCCGAAACATCCGCCCGTGGTGCGGCCGGGGCTCGACGCCGCCGCGCTGGCCGAGGCCGCCGTCGTCGCCCGCACCGCATCCCGTCACTGAGCACGAGAAAGGAGGACGCATGACGCGCGACGAAGTCACCCAAGCCATCATCGCCGCCAAGATCCGCAAGGGCCTCAAGTGGGCCGACCTGGCGAAGGCGGTCGGCAAGAGCAAGGAGTGGGTCACCGCCGGCCTGCTCGGGCAGATGACGTTCACCCGCGAGCAGGCCGAGACCATCGGCAAGATGCTCGAACTGTCGGACGAAGCGGTGGCGCTGCTGCAGACGGTGCCGTACAAGGGCTCGCTGCCGACCGCGGTGCCGACCGATCCGCTGATCTACCGCTTCTACGAGCTCGTCAACGTGTACGGCACGACGCTCAAGGAGCTCATCCACGAGGAGTTCGGCGACGGCATCATGAGCGCGATCGACTTCACGATGGAGGTCTCGCGCGAGCCCGACCCGAAGGGCGACCGCGTGAAGATCGTGATGAGCGGGAAGTTCCTGCCGTACAAGACGTACTGAGCGCGCCTGCGCCGCGCGGTCCGCTTCGGGCGTGCCGACGCACGCGGCGGGCGTCGCGCCTGCGTCCGCCTTCGCCTGCGCGCCTTGTGCGCGCAGGATGCGTGTCGAATAATCGAGGCTTCTTCGCGGAGAGACGGCGCCGGAGCGCGTCGTCGAGGAGCGGCGCATGGCCTTCCGAAGCGGACGACATTTCCTCCAGATACCCGGCCCCACGAACGTCCCGGATCGGGTGCTGCGTGCGATCGACTCCCCCACGATCGACCATCGCGGTCCCGCGTTCGCGGAGCTCGCCCGGGAGATCTTCCGGGGTTTGAAGCGCGTTTTCCGAACCGAGGGCGACGTCGTCGTCTTTCCGAGCTCGGGAACGGGCGCCTGGGAAGCCGCGCTGGTGAACACGCTCTCGCCGGGCGACAAAGTGCTCATGTTCGAGACCGGGCACTTCGCCGTCCAATGGCAGCGCGTGGCGCGCGCGCTCGGCCTCGACGTCGAGCTCGTTCCCGGCGACTGGTGCTCGGGCGCCGATCCGGACGCGCTCGAGGCGCGCCTGCGCGGCGACACCGCGTGCGCCATCAAGGCCGTCGCGGTCGTGCACAACGAGACGTCCACCGGCGTGACGAGCCGCATCCCCGAGCTGCGGCAGGCGATGGATCACGCCGGGCATCCGGCGCTGCTCTTCGTCGATACCATCTCCTCGCTCGCTTCGATCGACTACCGGCACGACGAATGGGGCGTGGACGTGAGCATCGCCGGATCGCAGAAAGGGCTCATGCTACCGCCCGGTCTCGGCTTCAACGCCGTGAGTGCGAAGGCGCGCGCGGCCGCGCGCACGGCGCGGCTGCCGAAGGCGTACTGGCGCTGGGAGGACATGATCGAGTCGAACCGTAGCGGCTACTTCCCGTACACGCCGGCCACGAATCTGCTCTACGGACTGCGGGAGGCGCTGCGGATGCTGGAAGAGGAGGGCCTCGAGAACGTGTTCGCGCGCCATGCGCGGCTCGCCGAAGCGACGCGGCGCGCGGTGCGCGCCTGGGGGCTCGAGATCGTGTGCCGCGACCCGCGCGAGTACAGCAACACGCTCACCGCGGTGCTTATGCCCGAGGGCTACGATGCCGACGCGCTGCGCAGGCTGATTCTCGAGCGCTTCGACATGTCGCTCGGCACCGGGCTCGGCAGGCTGCAGGGGCGGGCGTTTCGCATCGGTCATCTCGGCGATTTCAACGAGCTGATGCTGGCGGGAACGCTCGCCGGTATCGAAATGGGCCTCGCCGCCGCGGGCGTCCCGCACCGGCGGGGCGGCGTGATGGAGGCGCTCGACTACCTCGCCGGGGTCGAAGCGCATGGGACCGCGGCTCCCGCCCGGCAGCTGCACGCCTGAAGGGCCCGGGTCGCAGGCAACAAAAAACCCGCCATCCCGAGGGACAGCGGGTGGGGTTCGGGTTCCGGGATACGTTCCCGGCGACGTGCGCCTCGCCTGACAGTCGTCACTGCAGTCAGGCGCCCCCCAGTGGAAGCAGCTGACCGGCATCTGCCAGTCTAGTTCTTATTGTGAAGCCGAGTGTGCCCGAGCCGGCGGCGCTTGTCACGGGGGAGATCCCGAGCGCCGGTTCAGTAGAAGCGCCGAGCTGCAGGTCGTGTGTGCCCTTTCCACGCCCCTGGCACGATGCCGATCAACCACTTAACCGCGTTACATGCTGGTTCAATATCTCGACCCTGCGTGTCGCGTCGGCCAACGCGCGTCTCTGATCCCCCGCGGTGCGCCTGATTCTCTTCAATAAGCCGTACGGCGTGCTCACACAGTTCACGGACAAGGCGGGGCGTCCCACGCTCGCGGCCTACATACCGGTGCGCGGCGTTTATCCCGCCGGCCGGCTCGACCGCGACAGCGAAGGGCTGCTGCTCCTCACCGACGACGGACGCCTCCAGCATCGGCTGACCGACCCGCGCTACAAGCTGCCGAAGGTCTACTGGGCGCAGGTCGAAGGGGCGCCGGAGGAGAACGCGCTCGAGCGGCTGCGCCGCGGCATCGTCCTGGACGGGCGGCGCACGCGCCCCGCGAAGGTGCGCCGTATCGCCGAGCCCCCGCTCTGGCCGCGCGACCCGCCGATCCGGTTTCGCCGGCACATACCCACGACGTGGCTGGAAATCGTGCTCACCGAAGGCCGGAATCGTCAGGTGCGGCGCATGACGGCGGCGGTGGGCCACCCGACGCTGCGGCTCGTACGCTATGCGATCGGCGACTACACGCTCGCGGGGCTCGCTCCCGGTGAATGGCGCGAAGCGCCGCCGCCCGTGCGCCGCATATCGCGGGCCGGCCGCTGCTAGTCCGAAGGCGCGGACCGCGGGTTTGGCTTGGCGGAAGCGGGCACTTATCATGCGGGGATGACCACTCTCCC
Organism: Burkholderiales bacterium; assembly: GCA_036563785.1. Taxonomy (GTDB): domain Bacteria; phylum Pseudomonadota; class Gammaproteobacteria; order Acidiferrobacterales; family Sulfurifustaceae; genus JACQFZ01. Next base: position 8,442 of record DATCLR010000045.1, read on the forward strand.
GCAGTGCACGATGGCTTTCCGCGCCGGGGTGCGTCGATGAGCGCGCGCTATCGCGATTTCTACCTCATGCCGCGCAGCTGGCTCGGCTGGGTGGGCACGATCGCCGTGGGTTTGATCCTGCTCGCCGTCGCCGCGGTGTTCGTCACGGCGGCGCTCATCGCCGGTTTCGTCATCGCCGCCGTCGTGCTGGTCCGCGCCTGGTGGCTCACGCGCAAGCTGCGCCGACGCCGGGCGGGCGAGTACCTGAGCGCGGAATACACCGTCGAGGTGCAGCCGCCGCGCGCGATGCCGCGGCGCCCGCCGGCGCGGGATATCGAAGACCTCTAGGCGCCCGCGGCTACGCTCGTGCCGCTTCGAGCTGCGCGCGGCACGTCTCGAGATCGCGCTTGAGCTCTTCGCCGCTCTGGTAGCGCTTCGTCACCTGTTTCTGCAGCAGCCGCTTCACGATGGCGGCGAGGCTCGCGGGCGTCTCGGGGCGCAGCTTGCGCAGATCGGGCGCGGGTGTGGTGGTGATCTGGTGCATGAGCGCGGCGAACGAGTCGCCGTCGAACGGCGTGTCCCCGGTCACCATCTCGAATATCGTCACTCCGAGCGAGTAGAGATCCGAGCGCCCGTCGACGCGCTTGCCGCTGATCTGCTCGGGAGACATGTAGGCCGGCGTCCCCAGGACGAGCCCGGTCTTGGTGCGGCTCGAAGCGGTGAGGCGGGCGATCCCGAAGTCCATCACTTTCACGCTGCCGCTCGGCTCGTGGTAGATGATGTTGTGCGGCTTGATGTCGCGGTGCACCACGTCCTGCCGGTGGGCGTAGGCGAGCGCGTCGGCCACCTTTATCGCGATGTCGAGGATCCGGTCGAAGGGCAGCGGCTTGTCGGGATCGATGTAGGCGTCGAGGCCCTTACCCTCGAGGTACTCCATGGCGATGTAGGCGAGATCGTGATCCTCGCCGACGTCGTAGATGGTGACGATGCTCGGGTGGTGCAGCCGTCCGGCGGTTTCGGCCTCGCGGAAGAAGCGCTCGCGCACCGACTCGAGCTCCTTCGCCTCGAACTCCTCGGAGAGCGCGAGCGTCTTGATCGCGACGCGGCGGTTGATCTTGGGATCGACCCCGAGATAGACGACGCCCATCGCGCCGCGGCCGATCTCGCGCTCGATCCGGTAGCGTCCGAGCGTCGGCTTCTCCGCCCCGTCCAGGATGAGCGTCTTTCCGAGCGCGATGCTGTGGTTACCCTGCTCGGCGCGCTTCTTGCGCTCGGCGGCGTCGCGGAAGTGCGCATCGTGCGCGAGGATGTAGTCGTACGCCGCCGCGGCCTTGTGGAACTGCCGCTTGCGCTCGAAATCGAGCGCGAGGTTGTAGATGAGCTCGAGCACCGAGGCGTCGACCGGCAGCGCGCGGAACTTGTCCATCGCGAGGTCGAGCTGTCCCTGCGACTGGAACGAGAGCCCGAGCATGCGATTCGTGTACGCGGCGTCCGCCGCGGCTTCGAGCTGGCGCCGTTCCCCGAGCACGAGCCGCTTCGTCGCGATCGCGAGATGCCCGGCGAGGAGCAGGAGCGCCGGCGAGGCCGTCGCGAGCCAGAGCTTCTGCGTCGCCATCAGGAACTGTCCCGCGCCGAGCAGCGCGAGCAGGAAGAGCAGCGTCGCGAGCGCGGCGATGCCGCCGCGCAGGTACGGCACCGCGAACAGGAGGTAGAGCAGCACGGCGAGCGCCGCAGCCGCCTCGGCGGGGAGACTCCAGTCGGGGAGGGTATAGACGTCCCGGTTGAGGATTGCGGCGGTGGTGTTCGCCGCGATCTCGATCTCGCTCGCCGCCGGCGCGGCGGGCGTCGGAAACGCAGGCCCGATTCCGGCGGCGAGGCCGAGGAGCACGATCTTGTTGACGAACGCGGTGCCCGCCACCTTGCCGGCGTGCACGTCGCTGAAGGAATACGTGGCGAACACGTTCGCATCCGGACCGTGGAAGCCCGGGTGCAGATGCCCGGTGCGATCGAGCGGCACCTGCAGCCGGCCGATCCGGAGACGGCCCGGCTCGTGTACGACATGCCGGCGATCGAGGCCGAGGCTCGCTGCGGCGAGCAGGACAGGGAGCGCATACGGCGCATCCCCATCCGCGGTCACCGCGCGCAGCGCGCGCTTGCCGCCGTCGGGATCGGCACGGTAGGCGAGGTGGCCGAGCGCGGCGTGAGCGGCGAGCTCGGGAAGCGGCGCGCGCACGGCGGCGGCGCCGTCGCGCGGCGCGGCTGCATGGAGCGGAAGATGCAGGCGCGGCATGCCGCGCAGCGCGCGTGCGAGCGCGCGGTCGCCGTCGAGCGCGCGTTCGGCCTGCGCAAGCAGCCGGCCGAGCTCGCGCGCCTGCGACAGCGCGGCGCGGGGAAACTCCATCGCCGCGAAGCGCTCGCGGATATCGCGCACTGCGGAGAGGCCCCGGTCGGGCTCGGGCTCGCTCCAGTCGAGCAGCACGCCGACCGCACGGGGGCGCGAGGCTTTGAGCCGCTCGAGACCTTCGGCGAGCAGGCTGCGCGGCCATGGCCACGGGCCGAGGGCGGCGAGGCTCGGTTCGTCGATCACGACGAGAACGATGTTTTCTGCGGCGCCGGGAAGGCGATAGGTGGCGCGCACGCCGAGGTCGTACGCGAGCAGATTCAGGCGCTCGAGCCAGGGGGCCTCGGCGTAACGGGCGGCGGCGAAGACGGCGGCGACGAGAAGGGCGATGAACCAGTCGCGCTTGTAGAAACCGGCCTTTCGCATCCCCCTCTCCCGCTACGGCCTTTAGTATAGTCGGCCTCCGGCGCCGCCTCGGCCGCGGCGCGTCGTGCGGGAACGCGGCTCGCGCCGGTGCTCAGGAATCTTCGGCGTGCCCGGCCTGAAGCTGGAGATAGTTCTGCAGGCCGAGCTTGTCGATCAGACCGAGCTGCGTCTCGAGCCAGTCGATGTGCTCTTCCTCGCCCTCGAGGATGTCTTCGAGCAGGTCGCGCGAGACGTAATCGCCCACCGATTCGCAATAGGCAATGGCTTCCTGCAGAAGCGGACGCGCGGCCTGCTCGAGCTTCAGGTCCGCCTGCAGCGCCTCAGGTACGTTCTCGCCGATCAGCAGCTTGCCGAGATCCTGCAGGTTGGGGAGGCCTTCCAGGAAAAGGATGCGCTTGATGAGCTCGTCCGCATGCTTCATCTCGTCCATCGATTCCTTGCGCTCGTACGACCCGAGGTGCGTGAGCCCCCAGTTGTCGAACATGCGCGCATGCAGGTAGTACTGATTGATCGCGGTGAGCTCGTTCGTCAGTACCCGGTTGAGGTACTGAATGACCTTGGCATCGCCCTTCATGTCTGCCCCCTGCGGCCGGTTCTTCCGGCGCAGTGTATCAGGGATGCGGCAGAGCGTAGGCGGGTCGGGGCGGGTCGTCGGCGGTCGAATTCCGCAGGAGCTCCGCGGCTGCTTCGCGGCAGCGGCCGCAGTTGCTGCCGAGCCCCAGCGAGCGCTCGAGGTCCTGCACGGAACGGGCGCCGAGCTCGGCGCACTGCCGGACTTCGCGATCGGTGACGGCGTTGCAGATGCAGATGTACATGGGGACGCTTCCGACGCGGTCATTCTAGGCGAAGGCCGGCCGGAATGTAAATGCGAATTATTATCGTTACAGCCTCAGCCGACGAACGGTCAGCGCCGGGGACCGGTGGCGAGTCCGGCGCGATTCGCTTAATAATGCAGCGGCCGCGTCCGGCCCCTAAGAAAGGAGGACCTCGTTCATGCGTGCTCGATCCTTAGGAAACTGGTTCGTCGCCGCCCTTGTCCTGCTGCTCGCCGGGACCGTTCCGGCCGCGCTCGCGCAGCAAAAGAAGACGGAGATCCTGTGGCTCGGGCAGGCAGCCATGCGCATCACGACGCCCGGCGGCAAGGTAATCCTCATCGATCCCTTCCTCACCAAGAATCCCAAGACGCCGGACAAGTGGAAGAAGCTCGATGCGCTCGGGAAGATCGACCTCATCCTCGTGACCCACGCGCACGGCGATCACCTCGGCGACGCTCCGGAGATCGCCAAGCAGCAGAAAGTGCCCGTCGTCGGTCCGGCGGGGCTCAACCAGGCGCTGGTCACGCTCGGCATCCTGCCGGCGGATCTCGCGCCGCGCATGAACAAGAGCGGCACCATCACGCCGCTCGGCCCCGACATCAAGATCACGATGGTGCGCGCGGAGCACAGCTCCGAGCTCCTGTGGCGCAATCCCGCGACCGGCAGGGACGAAACCCACTTCGGCGGCGAGCCGGTCGGGTTCATCATCGAGCTCGAGAACGGGTTCAAGATCTATCACATGGGCGATACCGGGCTCTTCGGCGACATGCGCCTCATCGCCGACTACTACAAGCCGGATCTCCTCATGATCCCGATCGGCGGGCACTTCGTGATGAGCCCGCGCGACGCCGCGTACGCGACGCGCGAGTACTTCAAGCCGAAGTTCGCGATCCCGATGCATTACGGCACGTTCCCGGTGCTGAAGGGCACCCCCGAGGAGTACATGGAGGCGCTCGGCGAGTCGCCGACGAAAGTGTTCCCGATCAAGCCCGGCGACCGGCTCGAGTTCTGAGGGAAGCGCGCCGCCGCGTGCGGCGCGCGAATTGACCGCCGTGCGCGCGCCCGGCTGGAGTCAGGCACCACCGACTACAAGAGCGTATGTCCTCTTCCGCTGACCCAGCGCCTTCCGGGCCAGCCGGAGCGCGCGCACCGCGCACCTCCGACATCCTCCTCGAGCTCGCCTGGAGCTATCCCCGCGAACGCATCTCCCTGCGCGACATCGCCGCGCTGCTCGGCAACCGGTCCTTCGGATTCCTGCTGCTCGTGTTCACGCTCCCGAACACGATTCCGCTCGGCATTCCCGGGATCTCGACCGTGACCGGCATCCCGCTCGCGCTCGTGGCGCTGCAGATGACGGTCGGCATGCCGCGGCCCTACCTGCCGAAGTGGATCGGCGACCGATCCATCCGGCGCTACGACTTCCGCCGCCTGATGCAGCGCACCGCGCCGTGGCTGCAGCGGCTCGAACGGCTGATGCGTCCGCGCTGGCTCGCCATGAGCGGCGTCGCCGGCGAGCGGGCTTTCGGTCTGGTCTGCCTGATCCTCGCGATCGTGCTGGCGCTGCCGATTCCGTTCGGCAACGTGCCCCCCGCCGTCGGCATCGCGCTCATCGCGCTCGGGCTGATCGAGAAGGACGGCGTGCTGCTCACGATCGGCGCCGTGGTCGGCGCGGCGAGCCTCGTGTTCGTCTGGGGCGTGCTCTGGACCATGCTCCAGGCGGCCGCCGCGTTCTTCCAGCATCTCGCGCCGTAGGGCGGGGCGGCCGGCAATCGCCGCGCGCGGCCCGATCGCCGTGCGCGGGCGGCCGGGCAGGCGCATGCGACCGGGGAGCGGGCCGGCTCGAACGCCGTCCGGCACGGAGGCGCTTCACCGCGCGCCCCGGCCGAAATCACGCTTCGTGCTGCATCGGTTCGCGCTTTGTGTGAACATAGGCGCGTCGCCGCTTTCGGCCGACTTTTCCCGTCAACTCAACAGAGCAGACCGCGACTCATGAGCTCGTCGATACTCGGCGCCGTGCCGCTCGCGCCGCGCGATCCCATTCTCGGCGTTACCGAAGCCTACAACGCGGATCCGAACCCGAGGAAAGTCAACCTCGGCGTCGGCGTCTATTACGACGACGACGGCAAGGTGCCGGTGCTCGAGTGCGTGCGCCGTGCCGAACGTGCGCTCGCCGAGGCGGCCGCCGCCCGCAGCTACCTCCCGATCGACGGCATGCCGGCGTACGTGCGCGCAGTGCAGGAGCTCGTTTTCGGCAGGGACGCGGGGGTGCTGCGCGAGGGGCGGGTGGCGACGATCCAGGCGCTCGGCGGCACCGGGGCGCTCAAGGAGGCGGCCGATCTCCTCTACCGCGTCGAACCGGGAGCCGAAGTCTGGATCAGCGACCCGAGCTGGGAGAACCACCGGGCGCTGTTCGAGAACGCCGGATTCAAGGTGCAGGCGTACCCGTATTACGACGCGGCCACGCACGGCCTCGATTTCGCCGGCATGACGCGGACGCTCGAGCGCCTGCCGTCGGGAGCGGTCGTGGTGCTGCACGTCTGCTGCCACAATCCGACCGGCGTCGATCTCGCGCCCGAGCAGTGGGAGCGCGTGATCGAGATCGTCGGTGCACGCGGGCTGGTGCCGGTACTCGACATGGCATACCAGGGCTTCGCGAACGATCTGACCACGGACAGCGCGCCGGTGCGCCGTTTCGCCGAGCGCGTCACCCCGGTGTTCGTCTCGAACTCGTTCTCGAAGACGTTCTCGCTCTACGGCGAGCGCGTGGGGGCGCTCAGTGTCGTCACCGCGAGCCGCGACGAGACGGCGCGCGTGCTGAGCCAGCTGAAGCGGCTCGTGCGTACGAACTACTCCAATCCGCCGACGCACGGCGGTCAGATCGTGGCGACCGTGCTGTCGGATCCGGAACTGCGCGCGCTCTGGGAGCGCGAGCTCGCGCAGATGCGCGAGCGCATCAAGGCCATGCGGCGGGCGCTGGTCGAGAAGGTCCAGGCGCAGGCGCCGGGCGTGGATCTCGGCTTCGTGCTGCGCCAGAACGGCATGTTCTCGTACTCCGGGCTCAGCAAGGAGGCGGTGGCGAAGCTGCGCGAGGAGTATTCGATCTACGCGATCGAGAGCGGGCGCATCTGCGTCGCCGCGCTCAACTCGCACAACATCGACTACGTCGCCGGCGCGATCGCGAAGGTGATGCGGGAGACGGGCTAGATCGCGGGCGGCGCGGAAGGCGCGGGATGTTCGCGTCCCGCCGCGCGGTCCCGGAGATCCTACGCGAAGGTAAGCGCGATCTTGCCGAAGTGCTCTCCGCGCTTCATCGTCTCGAGCGCGGCGCGCGCGTCCTTCCAGTCGTAGACCTTGTCGACCACCGGCTCGATCCGGTGCAGCGCGATCGCGCGGCACATTTCTTCGAACATTTCCCGCGAGCCCACGGACACGCCCTGCAGCCGCGCGCTCGTCGTGATGAGAGCGGGGATCAGGAGCGACTCGCGCGTGCCCGAGACCACGCCGACGACGGCGATGTGTCCGCCGAGCGCGATCGACTTGAGGCTCTCCTTGAGCGTCTGGGCGCCGCCCACCTCCATCACGAAATCGACGCCGCGCCCGTGCGTGAGTCGCCGCACCTCCCGGGACCATTCCGGATACCGGCGATAGTTGATCGTGTGCGTGGCGCCGAGCGCGCGGGCGCGCTCGAGCTTCTCGTCGGACGACGAGGTGACGATGGTTTCGAGCCCCGCCGCGTGCGCGAATTGCAGCCCGAAGATCGATACCCCGCCGGTGCCCTGCAGGAGCACGGTCTGCCCGGGCCGGAGCCGCGCGTCGTGAAACAGCGCCCGCCATGCGGTGAGCGCGGCGCAGGGGAGAGTGGCGACCTGCTGGTCGGTCAGGTGGTCCGGCACGCGCGCGACGCCCTGCTCGGAATAGACGGCGAGCTCGCGCCCGACGCCGGGCACCGGATGCCCGAGGGCCGAGGCAAGCCCTTCCGGCGTGGCCGGCCCCGCCAGCCATTTCTGGAAGAAGAGCGGGGCGACGCGATCGCCGACCCGTACGCGCGTCACGCCCGGCCCGACCGCCTCGACGATGCCGCAGCCGTCCGAGAACGGCGTGATCGGAAACGCGAAGTCGCCGCGTGCGTAGCGCCCTTCGACCATGAGCAGATCGCGATAGTTGAGGGAAACTGCGCGCAGGCGGATGCGAATCTCGCCGGGGCCCGGCACCGGGTCCGGCTGATCGATCAGCTTGAGATTGTCGAGTCCGCCGGGGGCGGTGACCTGAAACGCTTTCATTACGACTCCTCGAAGAACGGGCGCGCCTCGGGCGCGCGGTCGAATTCCCGGAGCGCTCGCGGCCGCGCCCCCGCTCCGGCGAGCCGCCTCACGCCTTCGCGGATCGCCGGCACCGGGAGCGACGAGAAGCCGAACGCGTACTCGTTGCGCGGAGGCTTCGTCAGGTAGTACGCGGCCGAGCTGCGCAAGTGTACCTTGTTGGTCTGCGCGCGCTCCGCCATGCCGCCGTCCGCGAAGCGCGCGAGCAGATGCATGCCCGCCGGGTCGCCGAGGATGGTCACGCGGTCGCCGAAGTGGCGCTCGAGCGCGTCGACCAGCGCCGCGCGCCGTTCGCCGTACAGCCGGCGCATGCGGCGGATGTGGCGCTCCAGATGCCCTTCGCGCAGGAAATCCGCGAGCGCTGCCTGCTCGAGCGCGGGCGCGTGCCGGTCGCACAGCCATTTCGCGCGCGCGAGCACCGGTACCAGCGCGGGCGGTGCGATGACGTAGCCGATGCGCAGCGCCGGGAACATGACCTTCGAGAACGTTCCGCAGTAGACGACCGGGACGTCGCCCGCGAGGCTCTGCAGCGCCGGCAGAGGCGATCCGCTGTAGCGGTACTCGCTGTCGTAGTCGTCCTCGAGGATCACTGCGCGCCGGCGCCGCGCCCACTCGATCAACGCGAGGCGCCGCGCGAGCGACATGGCGACGCCGGTCGGGAACTGATGCGAGGGCGTGACGTACACGAGCCTCGCGCGCGCGCCGATGTCCGCGACGCGCACGCCCTCGGCATCGATGCCGACCGGCTCGAGCCGCGCGCCGTGCGCGAGGAACACGCGGCGCGCGCCGAGGTAGCCCGGATCCTCGAACGCTACGCGATCGCCCGGATCGAGCAGCACGCGCGCGCAGAGATCGAGCGCCTGCTGCGATCCGCTCACCACGATCACCTGCTCCGGCGTGCACGCGACCGCGCGCGAGCGCGCGACGTAGGCGGCGATCTCGTGGCGCAGCGCCTCGTGGCCCCGGATGTCGCGCGCGTAGTCGAAGAGCGCCCGCGGCGCGCGCCGCAGCTGCCGCGCGAGCAGCCGGCGCCAGAGCAGGAAAGGAAAGCGCTCGAGATCCGGGCCCCAGCGGGAGAAGCAGATCGCGCCGGACGGCGCGGACGGCGAACCGAAATCCTCGTCGAGCCGCGCGCCGAAGCGCGAGAGGCGCACGGCGGGCGAGGCGGCCGGGCGCGACGCCGGCGGATGCGCACGCAAAGCCGCGTCCGGCAGCTCGCCGCAGACGAAGGTGCCCGCGCCGCGCACGGCCTGCAGGTACCCCTCGGCGATGAGCTGCTCGTAGGCCTGCGTAACGGTGCTGCGCGAGACGGCGAGCGCGCGGGCGAGCTCGCGCGTCGACGGCAGACGCGTGCCGCCCCGGAAGCGCCCGGAGAGAATGCCCGCCCGCCACGCCTCGTAGATCTGGCGATGGAGCGGGGTGGCGGCGGACGGATCGACGGCGATGGCGGCGCGCATGAGTGGACCGGTGAAGCGTAGCAAAAGTGGCGCTTCCTGCCAGCCACTCCCGCCGCTAGCCTGCGCCGCGCCGGAGTTGGAGCCGTATGAGCCGTATGATCGAACCGCGTCCCGTGACGCTCGAAGGCGGCGGTGTGCGGCTGGAGCCGCTCACGCACGACCACCACGACGCGCTCGTCGCGGCCGCCTCGGACGGGCGCTTGTGGGAGCTCTGGTATGCGTCGGTGCCCGCGCCCGAAGGGATGCGCGCCTTCATCGACCACGCGCTCGCCGGGCAGGCCGCCGGGCACATGCTCCCCTGGGCGGTGCGGGAGCTGCAGAGCGGCGAGGTGATCGGCACGACGCGCTACCACGACATCGTCGCTTCCATCGATCGCGTCGAGATCGGTTGGACTTTCTACGCCCGACGGTGGCAGCGCACGCACGTCAACACGGCGTGCAAGCTGCTGCTGTTTCAGCACGCGTTCGAAACGCTCGGGTGCCAGGTCGTGGGCTTGCGCACGGACCGCTTCAATTTCGCCTCGCAGCGCGCGATCGCGGCGCTCGGCGCGAAGCAGGACGGGGTGCTGCGGCATTTCCAGCCGCGGCGCGACGGCAGCGCGCGCGACACGGTGATCTACAGCGTGCTGGCCCACGAATGGCCGGACGTGAAGCGCCACCTGCAGCTTCGGCTCGCACGCCTCCCGGCGGTGCGCGCGAGCGGTACCTGAGGCCGGCGGCGCGCGAGCCCGGCGAATCGCGGTCCCTGTCTTGTGCCGCCGCCGCGGCGAAGCCCCCGTCGGACTGGGGTGAGGCGAGAGCGTGCCGCTGCGTTCGCGTCGCACCATCCGGTATGACACGGATACGCGCGTCTCCCGCCCTCGGCGAAGATCGGGTTCTCCCCGATCAGGACCAGGAGGGTTGCAATGGAATTGCTCAAACGCTTCGTCGCTGTCGTCTTCGTCGCTTCTCTGGGCGCGGCGCTGACCGGCTGCCAATCGGACGGCGGAATGGGCGGGTCGGGTTCGGGCAGCGGCGGATACGGTTCGGATAGCGGAACGGAGTCGAGCGGCAGTCCGGGCGGCGGAGCAAGCGGCGGAACGGGCAGCGGAAGCGGTTCGGGATCGCAGTAACGTCGCCCCGGGGCGGTCGGCCGCATCCGCGACGCGGCCGGCCTCTCTTTCGTAAATCGTTGCTGAGAGAGGGGGCGGCGGTTACTCCGAACGGCAGAGCGCCGGCAGCAGCTCGCCGATGCGGCCCGCGAGAACGGCGTCGGCCATGTCGTCGAACGGCGTGGGTTCGGCGTTCACGATCACGACCCGGGCACCGGCGGCCTTCGCGCAGGGTACGACGTTGGCTACCGGATACACCTGCAGGCTGGAGCCGATCGCGAGCAGCAGATCGGCTTCCGAAGCGGCGCGCATGGCGCGCTCGATGACCTCCGGCGCGAGCGCCTGTCCGAACGAGATCGTCGCGCTTTTCAGAATGCCCCGGCAGAGCTCGCAGGGTGGATCCGCTTCCCCCGCCCGTACGCGTTCGAGCACGGCGGTCATCGGTCCGCGCCAGCCGCAGCTCATGCATACCGCCTCGTGCAGCGTACCGTGCACCTCCACGACGCGTGCAGGGTCGTTGCCTGCACGCTGATGCAGGCCGTCGATGTTCTGCGTGATGAGCGCGTGCAGCTTGCCGCGGCGCTCCAGCGCCACCAGTGCACGATGTCCGGCGTTGGGCTCGGCGGTCCACGCCGGGTGCGTCAACCGCTGCCGCCACGAGAGCCGCCGCACCTCCGGGTCGGTCATGTAGTAGCGGATATCGGATAGCTTTTCCGCGTCGGGATTGCGGGTCCACAGGCCCTGCGGGCCGCGAAAGTCCGGAATGCCGGACTCGGTCGATATGCCCGCGCCGGTGAGCGCCACGACGCGCTGCGCGGCGTCGATCCAGGCGCGAACGTCTTCCAGCGTGGCTTTCATGGTTTACTCTGCCCTCGTGCTCGTATGAACGCGGTCGCTCTTCGGCGCGAGCGCACCTGCGCGCGGCGCGCGACCGCGCTACTATGAGCCGACGCCAAGCATGCGAGTGCCCGCCCGCGGGCGCAAGAGCGGCTCGCCGCAGCCCCGGAACGTAATCGAGGCCGCCGGCACCTGCCGGCGGTTCGAGGCGAGCACGAGCACCCGAAGAGCCATGACAAGGAGCCTGTCGTGTTCGTCCGCTATCCCGGCGACGTCGGCGTCCGCACGCTGAGTCGTTGTCTGGCGCGCACCTACGGCCTGTTCCTCCTGGATCCGCCGCAGCCGCTCAGCCGCTCGCCGCACGCGGCCGTGTGGTGCGTGCATACACCGACGCGCACACTGGTCGCCAAGCTCTTCCCCGCGGGCATCGACCACGTCGTGGCGCTCGAAGCGGACCTGCTCGATTACCTGCGCGCGAACGGATTGGCCGTGCCCCGCGTGTTCCCGACGCGCACGGGCGGGCCTGTCGGCGTCGTCGCCGGGCGCGTCGGCCTGCAGCTGCGCCGCGAGCGCTACCCGGTCCTGCTCACGTCCTTCGTCGAGGGGCGGCGCGTGTATCCCGGTTCGGTGACGCGCGAGGAGCTGGCCGCCGTCGCCCGCGCGATCGGCCGCATGCACGCGACGCTGCAGGCCTATCCGCGCCGCGGGCGCGTGCGGCGGATCCAGCGCCAAGCGCCGCGGCGCGAGGCATTCGCCGAGCTGCTGCGCTCGCCGAATGCGGCGTGCTTCGGCCAGCGGGAGCTGGCGCACTGGCAGAGTGTCGATCGGCTGCTGCAGGAGGCGGCGGCGCAGGCGCCTTCCGGCGGGCTCACGGAGTCGGTGCTGCACGGCGATCTCGGCCTCGAGCACGTGCGATTCCCGGTGTCGGGCGCCGATACCGAGACGGTTCAGCTCTTCGACTTCTCGGACTACGCCTGGGGTCCGGTCGTCTTCGATCTCGCCGCAATGCTCTCGCGTCTCTACTGGGAGCGCGACATCGGGCCGGTCCGCTGGGAGCACCTGCGCGCCTGGCTGCTCGAAGGCTACGCGTCGGCGTTCACGCTGACGCACGCGGACGAGCGCGCGCTCGAGAGCGCCTTGCTCGAGCGGTTGATGATCGAGATCCGATACCTGACGAACGTGTCGCTGCGCACGCGCGCGCCGTTTCGGCCGGACGGTATCCGGCGGCGCTACGCGCTCGTCGAGCACGTGCTCCGGCGCCGTGCGCGTCGCTCGGGAGTGGCATGGACGGCCGCGGTGCGGCGCGACGGCAGTCCCGAGCCGCTTCCCGACTGAACGGACCCGCAACAGCGGGGCTGCGCGATGCACGGCGGCTGCGACGCTCGCGCAATCAGCGCGGGCTTCGCTCGTCGGGCCGTGCGGATGCGTCGGAGCGCTCCGGCGTCTCGGGCAGGCGTGCGAACGTCACCGCACGCCCGAGGAGCCGCCCGGCGACCGCGCCGACATGCGTCGGCTCGCCGCTCGTCCAGAACGATTCCGCCGCGCGGCCGCCCGGCGCGCGCAGGCGCGCGGCCGCGAGACGCCGTTCGACCTCGAGCGCGATGGCGTCGCTCGGATCGAGAATCGCCACGTCGGGTCCCGCGATCTCCGCGATGAGGGGCGCGAGGAACGGAAAATGCGTGCAGCCGAGCACGAGCGTATCCGCGCCCTGCGCGAGCAGCGGCGCGATATCGCGCGCGATCAATGCGCGCGTCGCGGCGCTCGCGAGATCGCCGGCTTCGACGCGCTCCACCCATCCCGGGCACGGCTGCACGTGCACCGCGACGTCGCACCCGAAGCGCTCGAGGAGCGCGGCGAATTTGCCGCTCGCGAGCGTGCCGCTCGTCGCGAGCACGCCGACTACGCCCGAGCGCGTGCGCGCCGCCGCGGGCTTCACTGCGGGCTCGGTGCCGACGATCGGCACGGAAAAGCGCGCGCGCAGGGACGCGATGGCGGCGCCGGTCGCGGTGTTGCACGCGACCACGAGCGCCTTGGCGCCGCATGCGAGCAGGAACTCGGCAATGGCGTGCGCGCGCGCTTCGACGCAGGCCGCCGGCTTCTCGCCGTAGGGGACGTGCGCCGAATCGGCGACGTAGATCAGGTGCTCGCCGGGAAGCCGGGTGCGGATCGCGCGCAGCACCGACAGTCCGCCGACGCCGGAATCGAAGACGCCGATCGGGCGCGCGGCCGGGTCGCTCACGCGCGCAGGGCTTCGAGCTGCCGCGCCGCCTCGGCGGCGATACGCGGCCGCGACACGAGGAGCTGCCAGCGGCTGCCGCCGAGCTGGCGCCAGAGCACCGCGGAACGGATGCCGGCGAAGAGCGCCGCGCGCACGCTGGCCGCGATGTGCGGGTTCGCGAGGTAGCCCTGCTCGCCGGTCACCATGATGCGCGGATTGAGCGTGCTGAGCGTGCGAGTGTAGAGCTCGGCGAGCTTCTCCGGCAGCTGCGCAGGCACCGCTTCCTCGTCTTCCGGGGACTCGAAGAGCTCCATCTGCGCCTGGATCGCCTGCAGACCGGCGCGGATCGCCTGCGCGACCTCGGGCCGCCGGCGCAGCGCCGCTTCGAGCTGGAGCATCGCGATCACGTACTTCGCCATCTCCAGGTCCCGCGGCTCCGCGCTCCCGCCGAGCTTGTCGCGCACGAGCCGGAGACCGAGCGCGACGCCGCCGGCGCCGCCGTAGACGTCGGCGGTGCTCGGTGCATCGATAGCGAGCACCGAGCGCAGGCTCGCCGCGAACGGCTGCGGCTCCGCGCGGCCTTCGCGCGAGAGCTGCTGCACCAGACGCGCCGCCTGAAAAATGCCGGCGAGGGCGAGGACCCGGTCGTGATGGCCCGACTTCTGCTCCATCGTCTGGTTGTTCTGCCCGCGGTTGCGCGCGTCGGTTAATCTTAGCCGCGCACTGCCGGAGCGTCACGGCGCGCCGCCGATTGACGCCTCGCGTATCCGGCGCTAAACGATGCCGCGCCAAGGTTCCAACCGATCGACGGGGAGGTAAGCTGCGAATGCAGTCTCGGCCGAAGCGGCCGCTGACCGGTCTCGTCATGGCGGGCGGCGGCGCGCGTGCCGCGTATCAGGTCGGCGTGCTCAAGGCGATCGCGGAGCTGCTGCCGGAGGACGCCCCGAATCCGTTCCCCGTGCTCTGTGGAACCTCCGCCGGCGCCATCAACGCCGCGGCGCTCGCCGTCTGGGCGCGCCGGTTCCGCGCCGGCGTGCGCCGGCTCAACCGCGTGTGGCGCAACTTCCGCGTCGAGCAGGTGTACCGCGCCGACGCCCTCGGCGTCGCCAAGACCGGCTTTCACTGGCTCGCGGCGCTGCTCCTCGGGGGCCTCGGGCGCTACAACCCGGTGTCGCTGCTCGACCGCTCGCCGCTGCGTGCGCTGCTCGAACGGACGCTCCCGTGCGAGCAGATCCAGGCGTCGATCGACGCCGGGGCGCTGCACGCGCTCGGCGTCACGTGCTCGGGCTACACCTCCGAGCAGTCGGTGACGTTCTACCAGGGAGTCGATTCGATCGCGCCGTGGAAACGCGCGCGGCGCGTCGGCGCGGCGGTGCGCATCACGATCGACCACCTGCTCGCTTCCTCGGCGATTCCGTTCCTGTTCGAAGCGGTGAAGATCAACCGCGAGTACTTCGGCGACGGCTCGATGAGGCAGGAGGCACCGCTCAGCCCCGCGCTGCACCTCGGCGCCGAGCGCATCCTCGTGATCGGGCTGCGGCACGATCCGCCGCCGCAGACGCGCGACACGGTCGAGTATCCCTCGCTCGCCACGATCGCCGGCCACGTGCTGAACAGCATCTTCCTCGATGCCCTCGAGACCGACATCGAGCGGCTGCAGCGCATCAATCACATCATCAGCCTGATCCCGGGGCCGCACCTGCGCGAAGGTTCGGTCACCCTGCGGCCGGTCGACGTGCTGGTGCTCTCGCCGAGCGAGGACCTCGAGCACATCGCTTCGAAGTACGCGCACACGCTCCCGCGTCCGGTGCGCTATCTGTTCCGCCGCATCGGCGCGATGCGGCCGGGCGGAGCCAACCTGGTAAGCTATCTGCTGTTCGAAAAGTCCTACTGCCGCGCGCTGATCGGGCTCGGCTACGCCGACGCCATGATGCGGCGGCGGGAGATCCTGGATTTCCTGGAGACGGAGGGCCGCTGAATGGGCCGCTGGCTGATCACTATCGGCATTCTGCTCATCCTGGTCGGGCTTGCGTGGCCGTGGATCACGAAGCTCGGCCTCTTCCGGCTGCCCGGCGATATCGTCATCGAGCGCGAGAACTTCCGCTTCTACTTCCCGATCACCACGATGATCCTCATCAGCGTGGTGCTCTCCCTGATCATGTGGTTCCTGCGGAGGTAGGCCGCCGGGTCCGGCGCCCGACGCGGCGCTAGACCGCCTCCACCCGGCCGCGCCGCGACAGGTAGTCGAGCCACAGATCGGCGAGCACTTCCTGCAGGCGGTTCTGGGCGAGACGCTCGTCGAGGTTGTCGAGGTCGACGATCTCGAGCGGCTGATCCTGCCACGAGCAGCCGAAGACCGCCTTGGTGCGCCGCCCGGTCTCCGGGTCGATCTGCCACTGGAGGCACTGCGCGCACACGCCTTTCAGCATGCACTGCATGGGCGTGCTGATCGAGGCGATCGTGTGCGCAGTCCGTCGAAAATAGGGTGCGAGCGCGGCGCGCCCGGCGTCGCGCAGCGCGCGCACGAGGCTGCTGCGGCCGACGATGATCATGCGGTCGACCTCGGCGAGCGGCACCGGCGTTGCGCCGCCGCGCGCTTCCAGACGCCCCTCGGCGTACGCCCGGATCGCGGCGACCGCGGGGCCGCCTGCGGCGCGATCACAGGCGCGCGCCGGCGCGATCGGCGCGCCGCTCTCGGTGCACCACACGACGCAGTCGGCCGCTTCCTCGATCTCCGCCTGCAGAAAGGCGTCGGCGGCGCTGTCGAAGCGCACGAACGCGAGCACGCGGTTCTTGCGCGCACGCAGCGCCGCGCCGACGGCGAGGACGTGCGCGATGCCGAGCTTGTCCGCGACGATCATCACCGTTTCGCCGCCTTCCGGAATCTTCATGCGCACGCCGGTCGGACCCATGAGCGCGACCGGCATGCCGGGGCGCAGCGCCGCGCAGAGGCGGCTGCTCGCTCCCTGCTCGACGACGAGCAGCGTGATCTCGCCGAGATCGGGATCCGCACGCGCGCCGGAGAGCGCCAGCGCCTCGGTGTGCAGACGCGTGCCCTCGACGAGCGGCGCCAGGCGCTCGTAGGTCTGCAGCCGGAAGAACTGGCCGGGACGGAACTTCCGTGCCGCCATCGGCGCGTGCACGCGCACCTCCACCACGTCGGCCGCGAGCCGGCGCACCCTGGCGACCGTGGCGCCGAAGAGCGCGGTCATGCGCTCGGCGAACGCGCGGTATTCCCCGGCGTCGCCGTGCGCGTTCGCGCGCGCGCCGAAGCTCGCGACGATCTTCGGGTAGCTCCGCAGCGCCGAGGCGATCGCGCCGACGACGCTGCCCTGGAACACCGGGTGCGTGTCCCCGAGAAAGCTCACGCGCCGTTCGCGGCTCGCGTACGAGGTGAAAGGTCCGAAGTCGGGCGCCTTCACGTGCGGCGCGACGTCGATCGGCGCGAGCGCGCCGGCGATCTGCTCGTGCGTCCGGTAATGGCCGCCTTCTTTCGCGAAGTGCCCCTTGTGCTCGAACTCGTAGGCGACGTTCGGCCGCGCGCCCGTCGCGACCAGCACCGAGCGCGCGGGCAGCACCGTGTCGCGGCCGGTCGGGTGCCAGTGCCCGTCGGGGCCGGGCTCCCGGACGCGAAACACCATCGCCTCGACGTGCCCGAAGCGGTCGAGCTTCGCTTCCTTGGGATCGAGACCTTCAGCGTAGTAGATGCCCTCCTCGAACGCCCTGATCATCTCCTCGTGGTTGCGCGTGTAGGCGGGCGACTCGGCCAGTGCGCGCCGATAGGCGATGGTGACGCCGCCCCAGGCGCGCAGCAGCGGCAGGAAATCGGGCGCCTCGCCCGCGGCGTGCGCGCGTTCGCGCTCGGCGCGCACCTGCCGTCCGTGGTCGAGGTACTCGCGCAGGATCTCGCGCGACGCCCCGTCGAGCCGGTCAAGGACGACGCGCTCGCCGAACGCGGCGGCGAGCGTTTCGTGGCGCTCGAGAATCTTCTCGACCTGTGCGATGTAGTACGCCTGGAGCTCCGTTGCCGTGTCGATGCCGGTGAGCCCACCGCCGATCACCACCGCCGGCAGCCGCACCTGCAGATTCGCGAGGCTCGAGCGCTTCGCGGCGCCGGTGAGCTGGAGCGCCATGAGGAAGTCGTTCGCCTGGCGCATGCCGGGCGCGAGGCTGCCGGGCACGTCGAGCGCCTGCGGCAGGCCCGCGCCGACGCAGATCGCGAGATGGTCGAATCCGAGGCGCCAGGCGTCCTCGACGGTGACGGTGCCGCCGAAGCGCACGCCGCCGAACGCCTGGAAGTGGGGGCGGCGCGCGAGCGACAGGTAGATCAGCTTCAGGAAGTTCTTGTCCCAGCGGGCGGTGATGCCGTACTCGGCGACGCCGCCGAAGCCGGCCATGATGCGCTCGTCGAGCGCTTCCTCGAGCGCCGCGTAGTCGCGCACCGGCTCGCGCAGCAGCGCTTCGGGCAGCGGCTCGAGCTTGAGCCCGTCGACACCGACGACCGCGAAGCCTTCCATTAATAAGTGGTGTGCGAGCGTGAAACCCGCGGGGCCGAGCCCGACCACGAGCACCTTGAGGCCGTTATAGGGCTTCGGCAGCCACTGGCGCGGGCGCAGCGGGTTCCAGCGGATGAGGAGATCGTAGATCTCGACACCCCACGGGAGCGCCAGCACGTCGGTGAGGACGCTCGTCTCGGTCTGCGGGATATCGACCGGCTCCTGCTTCTGGTAGATGCATGCCTTCATGCAGTCGTTGCAGATGCGGTGCCCGGTCGCGGCGCACATCGGGTTGTCGATCGTGATGACGGCGAGCGCGGCGAGGCTGCGGCCGTGCTTCTTGAGCCAGTGCATCTCCGAGATCTTCTCGTCGAGCGGGCAGCCGGTGAGCGTGACGCCGAGCGCGTTCACCTTGAGGCCGCGTGCGGGCTCGCCCTTCTTTTCCGGAAAGCCCTTGGAGCAGAAATCGCCGTCGTGGTCGTGGCAGTAGATACAGTAGTTGATCTGGTGCATCGCCTCGCGCGGCGACATGCGCGGGTCCGTGAGCTTGAAGCCGTCGCGGCGGCGGAACGCTTCGGGCGGGCCCTGCCGCCGGCCGGCGGTGTCGTCGGGCACCGGTACGAGGGGGACGAGGTTCGCCGGATCGACGCCGCGCGGAAGCCGGAGGCTGACCCAGCCGCGCGTGGCGGCGCGGCCTTCGCGCGAGGTCATGGCGCGCACGCACCAGCGGGTGAGCTTCTCGAGCGCGTCCGCGTGAGTCGCCTCGTCGTCGAGGAGCGCGAGCGCCCATCGCGCCACCGCGAGCTCGCGGTCCGGCCCTGCGTGCCCGGATGCGCGCAGCGCGCCGTCGAGCCAGCGGTCGAGCTCCTCGAAGCTCTCGTAGTCGTCTTTCCGCAGGAGCCGGCGGCGTACGCGTTTGAGCACGACCTGCTTCTTGAACGCGAACACGGGATCGTGCGCTAGCGTCGCGGCGCGCAGACCCGCGAGCTCGCGGTCGATGCCGAAGAGCTCGGCGATCTGCGCCTCGAGCACCGGCGCGCAGGCGAGGAGCAGGGCGCTGCGCTCGATCGGGCTCAACGCCGCCCCGCCGCTCGCGCGATAGGCCAGGAGCCGATCGTGGAGCGCCGCGTCGCGGCGGTGGAGGCGCTCGAGGAACTCGGCGTCGAGGGCGGCCAGGCTCTCGTACGCGAACAATCGGTCGAAGCGAAAGCCGTTCTTCAGTTTGAGCTCGGCGCTGGACATCGGGAAAGTGGCCGCGGCACGGCCGGGGGCGGTGATGCGGCGGTGGGACGGCGTACGCGGCCTATTCTACGCGCACGGTTCGCGGGATGCAGGCGCTGCCGTCGGCGCGGCTCGCCGTGCGGCAGTGCGCGCTTTGCGTTCGACAGCAATGAGCGCCTAGCGCCGCCAGTGCCCGGACGCGCCGCCCGCCTTCTCGAGCAGACGGATATCGGTGAGCGTCATGCCGCGGTCCACGGCCTTGCACATGTCGTAGATCGTGAGCAGCGCGATCTCGACGGCGGTGAGCGCCTCCATTTCGACGCCGGTCTGCGCCTGCGTGCGCACCGTCGCTTCGCAGCGCACCGCGGGCGGCGCGTCCTCCGTGTCGAAGCGGACGTCGATGGCCGAGATCGCGATCGGATGGCACAGCGGCACGAGCTCGGCGGTCTTCTTCGCCGCCTGGATCGCGGCGATACGCGCGACGCCGAGCACGTCGCCCTTCTTGTGGCCGCCCGCGCGGATCAGCGCGAGCGTCTCCGGGCGCATCACGATACGGCCCTCGGCCACCGCGAGCCGTTCGGTCACCGGCTTCGCGCCCACGTTCACCATGTGCGCTTCGCCCGCGGCGTTGAAGTGCGTGAGGCGCCGGTGGCGGCCGGCGGTGCGCGCGCCGGTGCGGCGCGTCGCGGCGGCTCGAGCGGATTTCCTGCGCGGCATGCGACCTCGGACGGCGTTGACTCGCGCGCAGTGTATTGCAAACCGGCCGCGGGGTCAGCGCGGGCGCGCCGCCCGGCGCGTCCCTGTTAATATGTAGGCGCCTCATGACCCCGCTCGAAGAAGCCCAGGCCGCGATCTGGGGCGCGATCCGTCCGGTGCAGGAGCACGAGACCGTCGCGCTCGAGCAGGCGCTCGGCCGCTTCCTCGCCCAGCCGCTCGCGGCGCGCGTCGATCACCCGGGCTTCGACAACTCCATGATGGACGGATACGCCGTGAACGCCGCCGATGCGCGCGCGCACGACTTCGTGCTGCCGGTGGTCGGCGAGTCGAGCTGCGGCAGTGCGCCGGGCGCGCTCGCACCCGGCACCGCGATGCGCATCTACACCGGGGCGCCCCTGCCGGCGGGCGCCGATACCGTCGTGATCCAGGAGGACGTGCGGCTCGAGGACGGCCGTGTGCGCCTGCCGCGCACGCTCGCCGCGGGGGACAACGTGCGCTATCGGGGCGAGGACTATCGCGCGGGCGAGGCG
Organism: Burkholderiales bacterium; assembly: GCA_036563785.1. Lineage (GTDB taxonomy): Bacteria > Pseudomonadota > Gammaproteobacteria > Acidiferrobacterales > Sulfurifustaceae > JACQFZ01. The sequence goes on from DATCLR010000045.1 coordinate 28,889, forward strand.
CTCTACGCGCCGGGGCGCCGCCTGACGGCGCTCGACATCGCGCTGCTTGCGAGCGCCGGGATCGAGTCCGTTTCCGTGTACCGGCGCCCGCGCGTGCTCGTGGCCGCGACCGGCAACGAGCTCGTGCCGCCGGGACGGGCGCTCGCGCCGGGGCAGATCTACGAATCGAACCGCCTCGCGCTCGCGCTGCAGCTGCGTGCGCTCGGTGCCGAGGTGGAGGACGGCGGCATCGTGCGCGACGAGCTCGCGGCGCTCGATGCGCTGCTCGCGCGCGCCGAGGACTACGACTTCATCGTCACGAGCGGCGGCGCCTCGGTCGGCGACTACGATCTCGTCAGGCAGGCGTTCAGCCGGCGCGGCACGCTCACGCTCTGGAAGGTCCGCATCAAGCCCGGCAAGCCGCTCGCGTTCGGCCGCATCGGTGCGCACACGCACTTCTTCGTCCTGCCCGGGAATCCGGTGTCGAGCGTGGTGACCTACAAGCTCATCGTCGAGCCGGCGCTGCACGTCTGGCATCGTGCACAGCCCGTGCAATGGCAGCTGCGGGCCCGGGCGACCGCGGGCTTCCGCCGCACGCCCGGCCGCACCGAGTTCCTGCGCGCGCGGCTCACGGCGGACGCCGGCCGGCTCCTCGCCGAGCCGCTCGCCGGGCAGGGCTCGCACATGCTCGGCGCGCTGCGCTACACGAACGGCTTCATCCGCGTCGAAGCGGACAGCGCCGGCTTCGCAGCGGGCGAGGAAGTGCTCGTGCTGCCGCTCGCGTTCTAGGGCGCGGCGTGCGGCTTCCGGCGGACCTCGACCTGCGGCGCCGCTTCGAGCGCGTGCGCCTCGTCGTCTACGGCGTGCTCGCGGCGTCGTACATGCTCGTGTACTTCCACCGTATCGCGCCGGGTGCGGTCGCCACCGAGCTCATGCGCGCCTTCGACACCACCGGCGCCGCGCTCGGCTCGCTCGCGGCGATGTACTTCTACGTTTACGCGGCGATGCAGATTCCGGCGGGCGTGCTCGCCGACACGCTCGGCGTGCGCGCGGTCGGCACCGCCGGTGCGCTCGTCGCGGGTGCCGGCTCCATCCTGTTCGGGCTCGCGCCCGATTTCGGTCTCGCGTCCGCGGGGCGTCTGCTCGTCGGCCTCGGCGTGTCCGTCGTCTTCGTCGGCATGATGCGCGCCAACGCCGAATGGTGGAGCGAGCGGCGCTACGGCTTCATCAGCGGCCTCACGGTGTTTCTCGGCAACGTCGGCGCGATCCTCGCGGTCGCCCCGCTCGCGGCGCTGCTTGCTATCGCCTCCTGGCGCAGCATCTTCGTGACGATCGGCGCGCTTTCGATCGCGATCGGCATGCTCACGTACTGGCTGGTGCGTGACCGCCCGGAGGATCTGGGCTTTCCCTCACCGCACGGCGTACCGGCGCGCGCGGAAACCGGTGCCCCGCGCTCCTGGTGGAGCGACCTGCTCGAGGTGCTGCGCAACCGCGATGTGTGGCCCGGCTTCTTCGCGAGCTTCGGGCTCGGCGGGAGCCTCCTCGCCATGGTCGGCCTCTGGGCCGTGCCCATGCTGATGGACATGTACGGCATCGCGCGCGCCGAGGCTTCGCTCTATCCCTCGGTCGCGATCGTCGCGTTCGCGCTCGCCTCGCTCGGCCTCGGCGCGCTTTCGGACTACATGCGGCGGCGCAAGCCGGTGCTCGTCGCCGCCTGCTTCGCCTCGATTTTCCTGTGGCTCGCGCTGCTGTTCCTGCCCTGGGCCCCGGGCCCGTCGGCGCTCGCCCTCTTCGCGCTTCTCGGCATCACCGCCGGCGGCTTCATCGTCACGTTTGGCGCGGCCAAGGAGGTGGTGCCGCCCGCGGTGGCGGGCGTCGGGATCGCGGTGGTGAACACCGGCTCCTTCCTCGGCGCGGCGGTGATACAGCCGCTTTTCGGGCTGCTGCTCGATGCGAGCTGGGACGGCACCGTCGTGGACGGGGTGCGCGTCTACCAGGCGGACGACTACGCGAGCGGTCTTTGGCTTTGTTTCGGCACGGCCGTGCTGGCAGCGGTAGCCTCGCTCTACGTACGGGAAACCTACTGCCGCAACATCACCCTGCAATCGGCGGCATCCGCCGACCGGTGGACACGGAACTAGCCGGCGTCGGCCGTGCCGAAAGGGTGTCATGGCGAAGCTGACGGCACGGGACATCCGGCGCTTCGAGCGGCGTCTGCGGACGCGCCGGCACGAGCTGCTCGACGACATCGCCGCGCGCGTTTCCGAGACCGAGCGCAACGATTTCACCGAGCTCCTGGGACGCGTGCGCGACAGCGGCGAAGAGTCGGTCGCGGAACTCCTCGCGAGCGCCAATCTCACGCTGCTCGACCGCGAAGTGAACGAGCTGCGGGAAGTGGAAGCCGCGCTCGCACGCATCGCCGACGGTAACTACGGCAAGTGCGAGGAATGCGGCGGCGAGATCGACAAGGCGCGGCTCGAGGCGTATCCGACCGCCGTCCGCTGCGTCGAATGCGAGCGGCGCCGGGAGATCGCCCGCGCCGGCGGGCGCGATATCACCCCGAGCCTGTAACGCTTCTCGCCGCGCCCCGCGCGGCGGACGGGAACGTAGGGCGCGTCGACGATCTTCTCTTGCGCCGTACCGCCTTGGCGCCCGTGTGCTCAGTCGTCCGGGAAGAGCTTCTGCGGGTTGAGGATGCCGTTCGGATCGAAGACGCGCTTGAGCGCGCGCATCATCTCGAGCGTATCGGGCGCAATCTCGAGCGGTACGAACGCGCGCTTCTCGTAGCCGATGCCGTGCTCGCCGGAGAGCGTGCCGCCGAGTGCGATCACCGTGCGCATGAGCTCCGCCAGCGCCGCCTCCGCGCGCGCCATTTCGTCCGCGTCGTCGGGGTGCACCATGAGGTTCACGTGCAGATTGCCGTTGCCGGCGTGCCCGAAGCTCACGATCGGCAGCCGGTGACGCGCGGCGATCCGCTCGATCGTGTCGACGAGCTCGGCGAGCCGCGGCACCGGCACGACCACGTCTTCGTTGATCTTGCGCGGCGCGATGCGCTTGATCGCGCGCGATAGCGCGCGGCGCGCCGCCCAGAGCGCTCTCACCTCGGCGGCGTCGTGCGCCGCGCGCAGCTCGAGCAGGCCCGGACCGGCGAGCGCCGCGCGCAGGCGCTCGAGATCGCGCGCGACCGCTTCGGGCTCGCCGTCCGCCTCGACCACGAGCAGCGCGCGCGTTCCCGCCGGCAGATCCGCCGCCGCGCCGGCTTCCCGGATCGCCGCGATCGATGCGGGATCGAGGAACTCGAGCGCGCTCGGCACGGCCGGTTGCTGCATGACGCGCGCCACGGCGGCGCAGGCCGCGGCGGCGCCGTCGTAGCACGCGCGCAGCGTCACCGTCTGCGCAGGGGCGGGCAGGAGCTTCAGTGTCGCCTCGGTGATGAGTGCGAGCGTCCCTTCGCTGCCCACGAGCAGTCGGGCGAGGTCGTAGCCGACTACGCCCTTGGTGGTGCGCGTGCCGACGACCAGCGTGCGCCCGTCGCCGGCGACGGCGCGCAGCCCGAGCACGTAGTCGCGCGTAACGCCGTACTTCACGGCGCGGGGACCCGCCGCGTTCATCGCGAGGTTGCCGCCGAGGCGGCAGTACGGCGCGCTCCCGGGGTCGGGCGGATAAAAGAGCCCGGCCGAGCGCGCGATGTCGTCGACCACCGCGGTCGGGATGCCCGTCTCGACCACGATCAGGCGTTCGGCCGGGCTGAACTCGAGCACCCGGGTCATGCATTCGAAGCTGACGACCGCGCTTCCAGGCACGGGCAGGGCGCCGCCGACGTTGCCGGAGCCCGCCCCGCGCGGGACGAGGGGGATTCGATACCGATTGGCCACCTGCACGAGGGCGGCGACCTGGTCGTGGCTCGCCGGAAACAGCACCGCGAGCGGCGTGCAGCGCCGCGGACCGTCGTCGGCGGCGTACGCGTCGAGCACCGGCGCTTCGTCGCGCACGCGGTCTTCGCCGAGCGCCTCGACGAGCGCCTGCCGAGCCGCCGGCGGGAGCGTGGGAGTCGGGGGCGTGGCGTTCATGCAGGCGCGGGATGATCGCGCGGGAGAGCCGGGGCCGCAAGCGCGACCGCGGTGCGGGCCGCCCCGAATATGCACCAAATCTGAACTACGCTAGTACGCAAAACGACCGTTCTGTGCGCGTCCACGAGAACGGGGTATAGAAGGGGTGCCCGCGGCGGGGAGGAGACCGGCCCGCGAGGCCGGCCGAGACCAGGCTCTACAGGGATCGCATCGACGTCATGGGTAAGAAGTCCGTCCCGAGGCGCCGCGCGGCAAAGGAGGAAGCCGCACGCGAAGGCGTGCTTCCGGACAGCGCACGCCCGGCGGCATTCACGGACGACCGGGGACTCACCGAGCTGCTGAGAGAAGTTCCCGGCCTCGCGTACCGCTGCCGGAGCTCCGGCGCCATGGAGTTCGCGAGCGAAGGCTGCCTGGCGCTCACCGGCTACCCGTCCGAGCGCTTCATGGAGGCGGGCGGGATCTCGCTGAGCGATCTCGTACATCCCGAGGACCGCGAGCGCGTCGAGCGCGAGCTGCGATGCGCGCTCGCGGCGGGGCGTACGTTCGATCTGACGTATCGCCTCCGCACCGCGGCCGGCGAGACCAGGTGGGTCTGCGAGCGGGGGCGCGGACTCTACGGTGCGGACGGCCGGCTGCTCGGACGCCAGGGCTTCATCGCGGAAACCGGCAACCTGGCGCAGCACGCGCGCGCGGCGCAGTTCCGCCGCCTCGCGGAGCTCGCGTCCGACTGGTTCTGGGAAGGGGACGCCGAGTTCCGCTTCACGCGTTTCGAGGGACGCTACGTCGCCCGCCGCGCCGCGGCGTTCACGCGCTTCGTCGGCCGGCGTCCGTGGGAGGCCGATCTCTGGATCGAGGGCGCCGCCGACAACGAGCGCGCGCTGCGCGCGCTCGTCGAGGCGCGGCGGCCGTTCTACAACGCCGTCATGTACACGCACGTCCCGTCCTCGGGCGAGCGCTTCTACATGAGCGTGAGCGGCGAGCCCCAGTTCGACGCGCAGGGCCGCTTCCTCGGCTACGTCGGCATCGGACGCAACGTGACGCCGCAGAAGCAGGCGGAGCAGTTCGGTGCACGGCTGAGCCGCATGTACGCGGCGCTCAGTGCCACCAACGAGGCGATCCTGCGCGCACGGACGCCGGACGAGCTGTACCTCAAGGTGTGCGAGGCGGCGGTGCACGGCGGCGGGCTGCTCGCGACCGGCCTGCTGCTCCTCGCTCCGGACGACGAATGGGTGCGTGTCGCCGCCTTCGCGGGGACGGGCGCGGACGAGTGGCGGGAGCTTCGCGTCAGCGTGAACGCCGAGCGCGCCGAGGGGCGCGGGCTCGTCGGCACCGCCTGCCGCACGGGCGCCCCGAGCGTGACCAGCGACCTGCTCAACGATCCGCGGATGCGGCCGTGGTACGCGCACGCCGAGGCCATGGGCGTCGCCTCGGGCGCCGCGGTGCCGCTCCTTCGCGGCGAACGTCCGATCGGCGCGCTGCTGTTCCTGTCGCGCGAGAAGAACGCGTTCGACGCCGAGATCGTGCGGCTGCTGCAGCGCATGGCCGAGAACGTGTCGTTCGCGCTCGAGAACTTCGAGCGCGCCGCCGAGCAGGAGCGCGCGGAGCAGGCGACGCTGCGTCTGAGCAAGATGTACGCGGTGCTCAGCGCCACCAACGAGGCGATCCTGCGCGCGTCGTCGCCCGAAGAGCTCTACAAGAAGGTGTGCGACGCCGCGGTCCACGGCGGCAGGTTCATCACCGCGGCGGCGCTCAAGATCGCGCACGCCGAGCGCGAGGCGCATCTCATCGTCATGAGCGGCGCGGGCAGCGGGCACTGGCCCTACCTGCGGATCAGCATCGATCCCGACGTGCCCGAGGGACGCGGGCTCGTCGGCACGGCGTACCACACCGGCCGCCCGGCCATCACCAACGACTACCTGAACGACGACCGCCTGCGGCCGTGGCGCGAGCGCGGCCGCGATATCGGCTTCCGCGCCGGAGCCGCGATTCCGCTGCGGCATGGGAAGCAGGTGGTCGGCGTCCTGCTCTTCTACTCCGGCGAGCCCGACTCCTTCGACGACGACATCGTGAAGCTGCTCGAGCGCATGGCCGAGAACGTCACGTTCGCGCTGGCGAACTTCGAGCGCGCCGCGGAGCAGCAGCGCGCCAGCCAGGCGCTGCGCGAGAGCGAGGCGCGCTTCAAGAGCCTCACCGAGCTCGCCTCCGACTGGTACTGGGAGCAGGACGAGGAGTGCCGCTTCACGCGCTTCGAGGGCCGCTACGTCAAGCGTGCCGGCGGCGCGTTCGAGCGGCTGATCGGCAAGCGCGCGTGGGAAGTCGGCTTCGAGACGGCCGACGGGGAGAGCGCGGCCGAGGCCCATCGCGCGCTGCTCGAGAGCCGCAAGCCCTTCTACGACGTGGTGCTCTACAAGACGCTCGCCGGCGGCTGGCGCACCTGCATGAGCGTGAGCGGGGAGCCCGTGTTCGACGCGCAGGGGAACTTCCGCGGCTACCGCGGCACCGGGCGCGACATCACCGCGCGCGTGCGGGCGGAAGCCGAGATGCGCAAGCTCTCGAGCGCGATCCAGCAGACCGGCGATTCCGTCATCATCACCGACCGCGAGGGGGTGATCGAGTACGTGAACGCCGCTTTCGAGCGCACCACCGGCTACAGCGCGGCCGAGGCGATCGGCCGCCGCCCGAACATCGTGAAGTCGGGCGCGCACGACCGCACGTTCTACGAAAAGCTGTGGCGCACCGTCCTCGCGGGGGAGATCTTCAGCGAGGTGTTCATCAACAAGCGCAAGGACGGGGAGCTCTATTACGAGGAGAAGACGATCTCGCCGCTGCGCGACCGGCACGGACGGATCACGCACTTCATCGCCACCGGCAAGGACATCACCGAGCGCATGCAGGCGCAGGCGCGGCTGCAGCACATCGCGCACCACGACGCGCTCACCGGGCTGCCGAACCGCGTGCTGTTCCTCGACCGGCTGGAGCAGGCGCTGCTGCGCCGCGCGCATTCCCCCGACCGCGTAATCGCGGTCATGTTCCTCGATCTCGACCGCTTCAAGAACGTGAACGACACGCTCGGGCACGACGTGGGCGACGCGCTGCTCAAGAGCATGGCGGCGCGGCTGCAGGGCTGCCTGCGCGAGGGCGACAGCGTCGCGCGCCTCGGCGGCGACGAGTTCGCCGTGCTGCTCGAGGACGTGGCCAGCGCCGAGGACGTCTCGACCATCGCCACCAAGATCCTCGGCGCGTTCGCGCTGCCGTTCTTGGTGCACTCGCACGAGCTCTTCGTCACCGCCAGCATCGGCATCAGCCTCTATCCGAACGACGGCACGACGGCGGCGACGCTGCTCAAGAACGCCGACGCCGCGATGTACCGCGCCAAGGACCTCGGCAAGAACAACTATCAGTTCTACTCCGCGGACATGAGCGCCGCCGCTTTCGAGCGGCTGACGCTCGAGAGCAGCCTGCGCCGCGCGCTCGAGCGCGACGAGTTCGTGCTGCACTACCAGCCGCAGATCGACATCGCCAGCGGCCAGCTGATCGGCGTCGAGGCGCTGCTGCGCTGGGAGCACCCCGAGTTCGGGCTGCTCTCGCCGACCCAGTTCATTCCGATCGCCGAGGAAACGGGGGTGATCGTGCCGCTCGGCGAGTGGGTCGCGCGCAAGGCCATGGAGCAGGTCAAGGAGTGGCGGCAGGACGCTCATCCGGAGCTGCGCGTCGCGCTCAATGTTTCCGGGCGCCAGTTCACGGAGGCGAGCTTCCTCGACGCGGTGCCGAGGCTGCTCGAGGAGACCGGGCTGCCGCCGCACGCCCTCGAGCTCGAGATCACCGAGAGCGTGCTCATGCGGAACGCCGAGAAGACGGTGGAGCGGCTGCGGACGCTGCACGCCATGGGGGTACGCTTCGCCATCGACGACTTCGGCACCGGCTACTCCAGCCTGAGCTACCTGCGGCGCTTCGCGATCCACACGCTCAAGATCGACAAGAGCTTCATCCGGGAGATGACCGCCGGCAGCGGCGACGTCGAGATCGTCAAGACCATCATCATGATGGCGCGCGGTCTGAAGCTCGCGGTGATCGCCGAAGGGGTGGAAACGCGCGAGCAGCTCGTGTTCCTGAAGTCCTACGGCTGCCACGCGGTGCAGGGCTACCTCGTGGCGCGGCCGCTCACCGCCGCGGCGCTGGGCGCGCGGCTCCGACAGACCGGCATCCGCGGCTGGCTGCCCTGAGCGGCCGGCTCCTAGACCGCGCGGCGAGGGAGGACATCGTCCGGCCCGGGCACGCGCCCCCGGCTGTGTTACATTAGGCCGCGTGGCGGTCCCGCTTCCGCCGCCGCCACCCACGACCCGGCATGGACCGCATCTCATCGGCGCTCAAAGACCCACGCATGCGCGTGCGCGCGAGCTACTTTGCGGTGCTCGCGCTCGGGATCGCGTTCTCGGTGCTGGTTCTCTTCTACACCGGACAGGTGCTCGAAGGCTCGCGCCGCCTGGTCGGGAGCGAGCTGCCGCTGCTCGAGCGCATCACCTCTCTCAAAGTCGAGCTCTCGCGCCAGGAGGCGGCGCTGCACGACTACTACGCCGCCGGCAGCCGCGAGCGCTTCGAGAGCACGTTCGGCGAAAGCAGCGAGACCGCCCGGCGGCTGCTCGACGAGATCGAGCGCGACTACGGCACCGGCGAGCCGGTGCCGCGGGTGCGGACGCTGCTCGACCGCTTCTACCTCCAGGCGCGCGCGCTGCAGCCGGTGTTCACGCTCTCGCCGGAAGCGACCGACGATGCGCCGCGGGTGCTCGCGCGCGCGAGCGATCTGGTGCGCGAGCTCCATGCGGAGCTCGACGTGCTCGCGAGCCTGGTCGAGGCGCGCGCGTTGGAGAGCGCGAGCGTCACCCGCGACAGCGTGCGCAGCATGGCGCAGTTCGCGATCCTGTTCGCCATGGCGGTGTTCCTGATCGCCGTGTTCGTCGGGCACACCCTCAATCTGTATTTGCGGGCGAGCCTCGAACGGCGGCAGCTCGCCGTCTTCGTCGAGCGCAACCCGAACCCCGTCATGCGCCTTGCGGCGGGCGGCCAGGTGATCTACGCGAACGCCGCCGCGCACGACCTCGCGCGGGCCATGGGCGGCGACCCGTCGGTGCTGCTGCCCGAGGATATCGGCGAGCGGCTCGAGCGTCTGCGCGCGAGCGAGACGCGCTACGAGACGTGGGAGTACCAGCGCGAAGCGCGCTGGCTCGAATGCGGCGTGCACTTCCTGCCCGATCTCGACATCTTCCACGCCTACGTCACCGACGCCACGGAGCGGCGGCGCAACGCCGAGCAGGTCGTGTTCCAGGCCTACCATCATCCGCTCACGGGGCTTCCGAACCGCCGTATGTTCCAGGAAGTGGTGGAGCAGGCGCTGTGGGAGCCGGAGGAGGGCGGCGCGCCGGCGGGCGTGTTCGTGATCGGCGTCGACCGGTTCAAGATCATGAGCGACACGCTCGGGCACGCGACCGGCGACCAGCTGCTGCAGGCGATTGCCGCACGGCTCGGTCTCGCGCTCGAGGACTGCCGCGAGTACTACTCCGGCCATGCGGCGCTCTATCACATCGAAGGCGACACGTTCGCGGTGTTCGCGCCGGGCCTCACCGGCGACCAGGCGGCGGCGCAGCTCGCCGAGCGCCTGCTGCAGCGCTCGGCGCAGCCGCTCTACGTCGGCGGCCGGGAGTACTTCCTCGGCTTCAGCATCGGTATCGCGCTGTTCCCGACCGACGGGAAGAAGGCGGCGGAGCTCCTCGCCAATGCGAGCACCGCGATGCAGCGGGTGCGCGCGCAGGGCGGGCGCGGCTTCCGTCTGTACAAGCCCGAGATGAACGCGACCGCGGCGCAGTATCTCGCGCTCGAGAACTACCTGCGGCACGCGATCGAGCACGGCGAGCTCAGGCTGCACTACCAGCCGCAGCGCGACGCGGCGAGCGGACGCGTGGTCGCGCTCGAGGCGCTGCTGCGGTGGGAGCACCCGCAGCGCGGGGTGCTGACGCCGCGCGATTTCCTCGCGCTCGCGGAGGAGACCGGACTGATCCTGCCGATCGGGGATTGGGTGCTGCGCAACGCCTGCGCGCAGAACCGCGCCTGGCGCGAGCGCGGCGTGCTGCAGGCGGTGGTCGCGGTCAACATCTCGGCGCGCCAGTTCCATCGCCAGGACCTGCCGGCGCTGATTCGCGGCGTGCTCGAGGAAACGCGCCTGCCGCCGGAGGCGCTCGAGCTCGAGATCACCGAGAGCGTCGCCATGGAAGACGTGGGGCGCACGGTAGAGATGCTGCACGAGCTGAAGGACATGGGCGTGCGGCTCGCGATCGACGACTTCGGCACCGGCTTCTCCTCGCTCGCCTACCTCAAGCGCTTCCCCCTCGACAAGCTCAAGATCGATCAGTCGTTCGTGCGCACGGTCACGAGCGAGAACACCGACGCCGCGATCGTGCGCGCGATCGTGACGCTCGGACACGCGCTCGATCTCACCGTCGTCGGCGAGGGGGTCGAGACAGCGGAGCAGCTCGAGCGCCTGCGGGAGTACGGCTGCGACGAGGTGCAGGGGCTGCTGCTGGGTCAGCCGCTGTCGGCGGCCCGGCTCGAGAGCTACCTGCGCACGCCGGCGCGCACCGCCGCGCCCGCGTGAAGCCGCTGCCTCGCGCCCGAGGACCATGTCGGAGCGTCCCCAACCGTGCGAGTCGAGGATGATGTTCGTACCGCGCCGGATGCCGCGGGCTCGGCGCGGGTCGCCGTCCGCACGGACACCACGATCCGTGTCGACAGGGAGGGAGGCGATCGCGAACGCGCGTTCGGGAGCGGCCGCCTCGGGATAGATCCGTGGCTCACGCGCGGCGCCGGTTGAGGCGCGCGCCGCCCGCGCCGGTCCGACCGAGCGCGCGGGACCTCGAGGCGGCGCGCAACAGGGGCGTGGCGGACGTTATCGCGCCGGGACTGCGCGTGCTCTTCGTCGGCATCAATCCTTCGCTGTATACGGCCGCGGTGGGGCATCACTTCGCACGGCCCGGCAATCGTTTCTGGCCCGCGCTTCACGCGGCCGGATTCACTCCGCGCCTGCTCGCACCGCACGAGGAGCGCGAGCTCCTGGCGTACGGCTGCGGCATCACCAACGTGGTGAATCGCGCGACGGCCTCGGCGAGCGAGCTGTCGGTCGAAGAGCTCCGGCGCGGCGCGCGGCGGCTCGTCGCGAAGGTGCGACGGTACCGGCCGCGGGTCGTCGCGCTGCTCGGGCTCACGACGTACCGCCTCGCTTTCGAACGGCCGCGCGCGGCGCTCGGACGCCAGCCGGAACCGCTCGCCGGCGCCGAGCTCTGGGTGCTGCCGAACCCGAGCGGACTCAACGCGAGCTTCAAGCCCGCCGACTTCGCGCGGCTGTTCCGCGAGGTGCGCGAGGCGGCGCAGGCGCTCGAGCGGAGGCGCGCATGACGCGCGGCGCGGCGGGCGAAGGTGTCATCAAGTTCGATCTCGCGTTCACGCCGGATGCGGCGCTACCGGAAGCGGAGCTGCGCGAGCTGATCGCCTGGCGCACGATCCTCTGGCGTCTCGGCCTGATCGGCCGGGACCCGGCGCGCTACGGCGGCGCGGGCTTCGGCAACGTGAGCCGCCGCCTGCCGCGCCCCGCCGATGCGCGCGCGCCGTGGTTCGCGATCAGCGGCACCCAGACAGGGGCGCTCCCCGCGCTCGCGCCGCGCCACTTCGCGATCGTGACGGCCTGCGATCCGGAGCGCAACCGCGTCGAAGCGCGCGGGCCGATCGCGCCGTCCTCGGAATCGCTCACGCACGGGATGCTCTACCGGCTCGACCCGGCCGTCGCCTTCGTCCTGCACGTACATGCGCCGGAGATCTGGCGCGCCGCCGCGGCGCTCGGGCTCCCGCGGACCGCGCCCGAAGCCGCGTACGGAACGCCGGCCATGGCGCGTGAGATCGAGCGCCTGATGCGCGCCGGGGCGTTCGATCGGGAGCCCGTCCTCGTGATGGGCGGACACGAAGACGGCGTGATCGCCTTCGGACCGAGCGCAGACGCGGCCGGCCTCGCGCTCCTCGCAACGCTCGCCGCCGCGCTCACGCTGCACTGAGGCGGTGCGCCGCGTCATCGCGCGCCGGCACGAATCCGCCGCCCGCCGGTCCGGCACGACGGCGCGCACCGCGCCCGGCGTTTGCGCTCGCCGTATCGTTGTGTAAGCTTGGCGCAGACCAAGGCCGATCGCGACCGACACTCCGACTACTACAACGCACGCGAACCGTCCGCCCCCGCCGATGGCCTACTTCCTCCAGCAGCTGATCAACGGGGTCACGCTCGGGATGATCTACGGGCTGATCGCGATCGGCTACACGATGGTGTACGGCATCATCGGCATGATCAACTTCGCCCACGGTGAGATCTACATGATCGGCGCATTCGTCGCCGTGATCGCGCTCACCGTCCTCGGGCTTCTCGGCGTGAGCTACGTGCCGCTCGCCCTGCTGCTGGTGCTGATCGTCGCGATGTTCTTCACGGCGGTCTACGGCTGGACGCTCGAGCGCGTCGCCTACCGGCCGCTGCGCAACGCGCCGCGGCTCGCGCCGCTCATCTCGGCGATCGGGATGTCGTTCTTCCTGCAGAACTTCGTGGCGGTGGCGCAGGGCGCGCGCGTGAAGGCGGTGCCGCCGATCATCACCGGCGGCATCAACGTGTACGAGCACGCGGGCTTCGTGGTGCAGGTGAGCTACATCCAGATCTTCGTCTGGCTGCTCACGCTCGCGCTCATGACGGCGTTCGCCTGGGTGATCACGCGTACCGCGTTCGGGCGCGCGCAGCGCTGCGTGCAGCAGGACCGCGTGATGGCGGGTCTCGTCGGCATCGACGTGGACCGCACGATCGCGCGCACCTTCATGATCGGCGCCGCGCTCGCCGCGGTCGCCGGCCTCATGGTGACGCTCTACTACGGCGTGATCGACTTCTTCATGGGCTTCCTCGCCGGGATCAAGGCGTTCACCGCCGCCGTGCTCGGCGGCATCGGCTCGGTTCCCGGCGCCATTCTCGGCGGCCTGCTGCTCGGTCTGGTCGAATCCTTCTGGTCGGCCTACTTCTCGATCGAGTACAAGGACGTGGCCGCCTTCTCGATCCTCGTGCTCGTGCTGATCTTCCGCCCGACCGGACTGCTCGGGCGGCCGGAAGTGGAGAAGGTCTAGCGTGGGAGCCGGAACGGGTTCGGCGCCCGCCTTCGGCGAGCGCCTGAAAGATGCGGCGCTCGCGGCGCTGGTCGCGCTGGTGCTGGCGTTTCCCCTGATCGGCTTCCGGCTCGTCGACAAGCCGCAAGGCCTCGAGATCGATACCCGCTTCGGGTGGATGTGGGTCGTCGTCGCGGCAGTGTTCGTCGCGCGGCTGCTGCTCACCACGTTCATCGCGCGCCGACCCCCGGTGCTCGCGCCGGCGCTCGCACCCGCGGTCGACAGGCTACGCCCGCTCTCGCGGGTGCTGCCCTGGCTCGGGATCGGGTTCGCGGTGGCTTTGCCGTTCCTGCCGTTCGCCGACCGCTACGTCATCGACGTCGCGACCACCGTGCTGATCTACGTGATGCTCGGCTGGGGGCTCAACATAGTGGTCGGGCTCGCCGGGCTGCTCGACCTCGGCTACGTCGCGTTCTACGCGGTCGGCGCCTACAGCTACGCGCTCCTCGCGGTGAGCTTCGATCTCTCGTTCTGGGAGTGCCTCCCGCTCGCGGGTCTGTTCGCGGCAATTACCGGCATCCTGCTCGGTTTCCCGGTGCTGCGGCTGCGCGGCGACTACCTCGCGATCGTGACGCTCGGTTTCGGCGAGATCGTGCGCATCGTCCTGCTCAACTGGGGAGAGGTGACCGGCGGGCCGAACGGCATCTCGGGCATCCCGCGGCCGACGTTCTTCGGCACCCCCTTCACCGCCAGCCCGGAAGAGGGCGTGACCGCGTTCCACCAGCTCTTCGGTCTCGAGTACTCGCCCTCCCATCGCGTCGTCTTTCTTTACTTCCTGATCCTCGCGCTCGCGCTCATTACGAACCTGTTCACGCTGCGCGTACGCAAGCTGCCGGTCGGGCGCGCGTGGGAGGCGCTGCGGGAGGACGAGATCGCCTGCCGCGCGCTGGGCATCAGCCCGCGCAACACCAAGCTCACCGCGTTCGCGATCGGGGCCATGTTCGGCGGGTTCGCGGGCGCGTTCTTCGCGACCCGCCAGGGCTTCGTCAGCCCCGAGAGCTTCACGTTCATCGAGTCGGCGACGATCGTGGCTATCGTGGTCCTCGGGGGCATGGGCAGCCAGACCGGGGTGGTGCTGGCGGCGACGGTGCTGGTGCTCCTGCCCGAGCTCGGGCGCGATTTCGCGCAGTACCGCATGCTCGTCTTCGGCGCAGCCATGGTTGCGATCGTCGCCTGGCGCCCGCGCGGGCTGCTCGCGCGGCGCGCGCCGACGCTGCGTCTGGCGCAGGACGACGGCCCCGGCTTATGCGCCTGGCTGCCGCGGCTCCGTCGGGAGGATCCGCCGTGAGCGGGCCGCTGCTCAAAGTGGAAGGCCTCAGCATGCGCTTCGGCGGCGTTTCGGCGGTGAACGATCTCTCGTTCGAAGCGCGGCAGGGGGCGATCACCGCGATCATCGGGCCGAACGGCGCGGGCAAGACCACGGTGTTCAACTGCCTGACCGGTTTCTACCGTCCGACCGCCGGACGCCTCACGCTCTACCGCGACGGCGAGACGCTGCACCTCGAGCGCCTGAGCGACGTGCGCATCGCGCGAGCCGGCGTGATCCGCACGTTCCAGAACATCCGCCTGTTCCCGGCGATGTCGGTGCTCGAGAACCTGATCGTGGCGCAGCACAACGCGCTGATGCGCGCCTCGCTCTACACCTTCGGCGGCCTGCTCGGGCTGCGCGGCTATCGCGAGGCCGAGCGCGCGGCGGTCGAGCGCGCGCGCCACTGGCTCGCGCGCGTGGGGCTCGTGCGGCGCGCCGACGATCCGGCGGGAAGCCTCCCCTACGGCGATCAGCGCCGCCTCGAGATCGCGCGCGCCATGTGCGCCGGGCCTATCCTGCTCTGTCTGGACGAGCCCGCGGCCGGGCTCAATCCGCGCGACAGCGCCGAGCTGGCGGAGCTGCTGCGGGAAATCTGCGACCGCGAACGCATAGGCATCCTACTGATCGAGCACGACATGCGCGTCGTCATGGACATCTCCGACCACGTGATCGTGCTCGACTACGGACGCAAGATCGCCGAGGGTGCGCCGGAAGCGGTGCGGCGCGACCCGGCCGTAATCAAGGCGTATCTCGGCGAGCACGAGGACGCAGCGCTGCCCGAGACGGTCGCGCGCGATCTCGGCGAGGAGGCCGGCGGTGAGTGAGGCGCTGCTCACGCTGCGCGGCGTGCACGCGCACTACGGCCACATCGCGGCGCTGCGCGGCGTCGATCTCGACGTGCACCGCGGCGAGATCGTCGCGCTGATCGGCGCGAACGGCGCCGGCAAGTCGACGCTGCTCATGACGATCTGCGGCGACCCGCGGGCGTCGGCGGGCCGCATCGTGTTCGACGGCGAGGACATCACGCGCCTGCGCACCTTCGAGATCGTGCGCCGCGGCATCGTGCAGGCGCCCGAGGGGCGGAGGATCTTTCCGCGGCTCACGGTGCTCGAGAACCTGCAGGTCGGCGCGACGCCGGCGCCGCCGGCCTATTTCGCGCAGGACCTCGAGCGCGTGTACGAGCTGTTCCCGGTGCTCGCGCAGCGGCAGCGCCAGCGCGCCGGCACGCTCTCGGGCGGCGAGCAGCAGATGCTCGCGATCGGCCGCGCGCTGATGGCGCGGCCGCGTCTGCTCCTGCTCGACGAGCCGTCGCTCGGGCTCGCGCCGCTGATGATCCAGCAGATCTTCCGGGTGATCGGCGAGATCAACGCCCAGGGCACGACCGTGCTGCTCGTGGAGCAGAACGCCTACCACGCCCTGAGGCTCGCGCACCGCGCGTACGTGCTCGTCGCCGGGGAGGTGACGCTGCAGGGGACCGGGGCGGAGCTCCTCGCGAATCCCGAGGTGCGGGCGGCGTATCTCGAGGGCGGACGGAGCCGCGCCGAGCCGGGCGCCGCGCGTGGAGCCTAGGGCGCGCCGCCCGGCGCTTGGCGGCCATCCCGGCCTTACCTAATATACCGGCGCTGGTTATAGGGCATGACCGCGAAACCGAGTCCGCAATCTTACGGAGCCATGAGATGAAATCGCGCTTTCTTGCATTGTTGGGCGGTCTGCTGCTGTCCACCGCCGCAGCCGCGGAAATTCGCATCGCCGTCGTCGGTCCGCTGACCGGATCGCTGGCGGCGTTCGGCGAGCAGATGCGCCGGGGCAGCGAGATGGCGGTGGCGGACCTGAACGCCAAGGGCGGTGTGCTCGGGCAGAAGGTGGTGCTCGAGGTGGGCGACGACGCCTGCGATCCGAAGCAGGCGGTGGCGGTCGCGAACCAGATGGTGAACCGCGGCGTCGTGTTCGTCGCCGGGCACTTCTGCTCGAGCGCCTCGATCCCGGCTTCCGACGTCTACGCCGAGGAAGGGGTGCTGCAGATATCGCCGGCCTCGACGAACCCGACGTTCACGGAACGCAAGCTGCCGACCGTATTCCGCACCTGCGGACGCGACGATCAGCAGGGGAAGATCGCGGGCGAGTACATCGCCAAGCACTTCAAGAACGTGAACGTCGCGATCCTGCACGACAAGACCGCCTACGGCAAAGGCCTCGCCGACGAGACCAAGCGCACGCTCAACGCGCTCGGCAAGAAGGAAACGATCTACGAGGCGATCACCGCGGGCGAGAAGGACTACTCGGCGCTCGTGAGCAAGCTCAAGTCGGCGAACATCGGCCTCATCTATCTCGGCGGCTACCACCCCGAAGGCGGTCTGATCGTGCGGCAGGCGCGCCAGCAGGGGCTGAACGCCACGCTCATGGGCGGCGACGCGCTCATGACCGAAGAGTATTGGGCGATCACCGGCACCGCGGGCGAGGGTACGCTCATGACCTTCAGCCCCGATCCGTCCCGCAATCCGATCGCGAAGCCGGTCGTCGATCGGTTCCTCGCGCAGGGCTACAAGCCCGAGGGCTACACGCTCTACTCCTACGGCGCCATCCAGGCGTGGGCGCAGGCCGTCGAGACGGCGAAGACGACCAAGGCCGACGCCGTCGCCAGGGCGCTGAAGAGCGGACGGAAGTTCAACACGATACTCGGCGACATCAGCTTCGACGAGAAGGGCGACGTGACCGCGCCCGGCTACGTCGTGTACGTGTGGAAGAACGGGAAATACGACTACGCGGAGAACTGATCCGGCGTCGGGCGGGCCGGGCGACGGCTCGTCCTGGTGCCGCGTGCATCGCGCCCGGATGTCGCGCAGCGGCATCCGGGTTTTTTGTTGCGGGCGCGCTTCTCCGACCGCGCGCCGCCGGCGCGCGGTCGCGCGGGCCGCGCGAAGCGAGACCACGGCCGCGCCCGACCGAGGTCATCGCCCGATCGTGCCCGGCGAGCGGCGCGGGCGTCCGCGGCCTTGTGAGGCCGGCGCGCGCATGGGTAGGATGATGCGCGGAGACTCCCCATGGCAGCCAAGGGATACGGCCCGTGCCGGCCCGCGGGCGGGACCATCGACACCGCCAGGCTCGATCGGATCGTGGCGCGCGCCCGTAAGGAGGCGGAGCAGCGGATGCGCGGATACCGCGAGCAATCCCTGCGGCTGCATCCGCACGTCTGTGCGCGCTGCGGGCGCGAGTTCACGCGCGCGAACCTGCACGAGCTGACGGTGCACCACAGGGATCGCGATCACGACAACAATCCGCCCGACGGCAGCAACCGGGAAAATCTGTGTCTCTATTGCCATGACTGGGAGTACCGGAAATACTCCCATCTGGTTCGCGGAGAGGGCGCGGGCTTCGGCCTGACGACGGCCGCCGCGGCCCCCGCCGCGACCCACAATCCGTTCGCCAACCTGAAAGAACTGCTCGACAAGAAGTGAAAAAGTACATCGTCCTGTCCGCGCTCGGCGCCGACCGGCCCGAGCTGGTTCGCGATCTGGCCAAAGCGATCGCCGACACGGGCTGCAACATCGTCGACTGCCGGATGACCGTGCTCGGCGGCGAATTCGCCATGCTCGCGCTGTGCGCGGGCACCTGGAACGCGGTTGCGAAGCTCGAGAGCCACGCGCCGTCGCTCGCGAAGCGGCTCGACATCACGCTGCTGGTGCGCCGCACCGAGGAGCGTCAGCCGCGCGACATGATCCCCTACGTCGTCGACGTCGCGGCGCTCGACCGTCCGGGCATCCTGAGCGAGGTGGCGGATTTCTTCGTGCGTCGCGACATCACGATCGACGACCTGAGCTGCTGGTCGTACGCCGCGGCGAGCACCGGCGCCGAGATGGTGTCGATGAGCATCAACATCAGCATCCCCGCGGATCTGCACATCGGAAGGCTGCGCGACGAGTTCACCGATTTCTGCGACAGCCTGAACCTCGACGCGACCCTCGAGCCGGCGCGCCGCTGAGCGAGACGGCGCCCGCAGGCGCGGGGCGACGCCGGAGCAATCGGTTACGGGGCGATCACGCCGCGTTCGCCGCGGGCGCGCCCTTCCGCGAGCGCCCGCTCGGCACGCTCGAGAAACGCGGCCGCATTCTCGCCCGGGGAATACGTGACGAGCGCGCCGACGAAGGAGGGCAGCGGGATGCTCTGGCCGGCGTGGCTGATGTGCGTTTCCGCGGCGCGCTTGTACGCCTTCTCCAGCGCGCGCCGCGCCCCGGCCTTCGCGGTGTCGGGGAACATCACGACGAACCGGTCGCGGTCGTACTGGGCGACGATATCGTACGCGCGGAAGTTCGACAGGATCTCCCGCGCGTAGCAGCGCAGCGCCGCGTCCGCCGCTTCCGTGCCGTAGCGTTCGATGGTGCCGTCGAGGCCTTCGATGCGGATGAGCCCGAGCGCGAGCGGCGCGCCGGAGCGCCGGGCGCGGCGGATCTCGGCATGCAGCTGGCGCACGAACGCATCGCGCCGCGGGAGCGCGTGCGCGTCTGCGTGCTTCGCGTTCGTGCGCGCCCGCGCGAGCGCGGTCCGCAGGCGCTCGTGCTCGATCTCCAGCCGGCTCAGCTTCTCGGTGGTCTTGAGGAGCTTCTGCTCGAGCGCATCGCGCTGCTGCGCGAGCTCGTCGAGGCTCTTCATCCACGCTTCCTTGAGCCGCTGGTAGTCCTTGACGGTGCCGTAGATCGCGCGCCACGCATCCTTTTCGGAGCGCAGCAACTCGTCGTATCGGGCGGCCCGTTCCGCCGCGGCCTGCGCCTGCTGCTCGCGCGGGCGCTCGACGACGCCCTCGACCACGCGCGCGGATTCGGATTCCGCGTCGGGCGTGCCGGCCGGCGCCGTCTGCGCCGGCGGCGCGACCGCGTCGCTCTCTTTCGCTTCCGGCAGCCTGGCGCGCTTCAGGTCGGCGAGGTACGGGCTGATGTGCTGCTGCAGCAGCCGCGCGCGGATGCGCATACGCGGCAGCGCCACCGGGTCGCGGGCGTAGGCGTCGAGCTGTTCGTAGAGATCGAGGAGGCAGTCGGGGCCGGGCGGCCCGTTGCGGCTGTGCCGGCGAAGCGTGCGCGCGATGATGCCGTGAAGTTCGTCGCCGTCTACCGTGCCGCGGAGAGTTTCGAGGTAGCGCGAGATGGTTTGCATCACGCGCGAGTCGCTGGACAGTACGTGGCTGCCTGTCAACTGCGCCGTCCCCCGAATGTGTGCGCTACGGCAGGGTGCACCAAATGTAACGGCGGCTGCCTGAAAGCACAATACGACCGGGGGTTAGATCACGAACGGGCGATCGGGCAGCTCGTTGTCGTTCGCGGCGGTGCGCGGGAAGTGGCGCGCGAGGTGCGCGCTGATCTCGCGGATGCCGGCGATCACGCCCTGCTCGAAGCGGCCGGCGCGGAAGTCCCGCTCCATGGCGTGGCAGATGCGCTCCCATTCGGCCGCCCCGACGTGCCGGTCGATGCCGCGGTCGGCGACGATCTCGACATCGTGATCGGCGAGCAGCAGGTACACGAGCACGCCGTTGTTCTGCTCGGTGTCCCACACGCGCAGCTGCGCGAACGCGTCGAGCGCCCGCTCGCGCGCCGAAACGCCGGCGAGGAGCGGACCGATGTCGAGGGCACCCTCGACCGCGAAGCAGATCTGCCCGCCATGCGTCGCTTCGGCCGCGGCGATCTCGGCCTCGATGCGCTGGAGCGCCGCGGCCGGGAACACGCGCCGCACCTGCCAGCGCGGGAGGGCGAGATGACGCAGCAGGCGTACGAGGCGTTTCACCATCGCCCGGACGCGCCTCCGCCGCCGAAACCGCCCCCGCCGCCGCGAAACCCGCCGCCGCCGAGCCCTCCGAAGCCGCCGAAACCGCCGCCGTAGCCGCCGAAGCCACCGTGCCGGCTGGCCCAGCCGCCGTAGCCGCCCGCGCCGAAGCTCGTGGCCAGGACCAGAAACAGCACCACGAGCCCGAGCACCACGCCGAGCGCGAGCGATCCCGCGAGGAACCAGATGACGAAGGTCGTGATCGCGCCGCTCGCGACGGCGCCGAGCAGCCGGCCGAACAGGGCGCGCAGGATGGCGCCGAGGATGAAGACCATCACGAATGCGAAGGAGAACGCGCGCTCGATGCCGCCCCAGCCGGGGGCGCGCGCCGCGGGCGGCGGCAGCGGTTCGCCGTCGATGAGACGCATGAGG
>DATCLR010000049.1:0-4692 GCA_036563785.1 Burkholderiales bacterium
GTGGTGGCCCTGGAACTGAACGGCCGTCTTGAGCACGTCCTTCTTCAAGAGACCGCTGTCCGCGCCGACCTGGTAGGCCGCCACGGCTTCGCGCTCCGCCGCGAGCGCCGCATTAAGAACCTTGATGTCGCCGGCGGCGTGCTCGTCCGAGTGCGCGGCGGCGCGCACGAGCCGGGGCGCGCCGGCGAGGAGCGCGACCGCCGTCCCGGAAAGCGTGAGCGCCGTCGTCTCGAACAGGAACAGGCGGCGGGAGGGTTGCGCGAGTGTGGTCGATGTGATTTCTGTCATATCCATGGTCTCCTTGAGATGCGAAACCCGATAGCCGCAGAGCCGGTTCGGGTGTCTACAGACGAAATGCATCTCGAGGAGAAAAGGTTCCCGCGAGTTGAAGCGAGGGGCGGACGGGGCGCCAACTTCTAAGCCCTGCGGAAAGCCCTTAGTTCCGACGCTTCCGGAACCGGCGCCGCAATGACGGATGAGGGGGCGGTACTTATTAAGACCCGCCGCTGGCGAAGTACTCGCAAAGCCTTTTCATCCGCCGGAAGTGGCTGCCTTTCCAGTACACCTGCCCGCATTTCGTGCACCGCCGGAAGCGGTCGTAGTAGAGGCGCGTCTTCGGTTCGAGCTGCTCCAGCACGGCTTCCTTGGCCACGTCCTCGAGCTCGCCGCTGCAGCGCAGGCACCGCGTGAACGGCCGGACCTGGTTCTCGAGCTGCAGCCGTGCGAGCACTTCCTTTACCTGGTCCCGCGGCTTGTCCGCGCGCACGAAATAGCCGTGCGTGATGATCTTGTGCCGCAGCAGCGCCCTGTCGCGGGTCAGCACGACTCGCCGCTCTGTTGAAGCGATCTGCGCCACCTCGCGGTCGCTGTAGTCGTTGCGGTAGAGCACGTCGAACCCGAGGAGCCGCAGGTAGCGCGCGAGCTGCCCGAGGTTCGCATGGGCAATGAACCGCGGGTCGCGCAGCGGCCGCTCGCGCAGCCGGATCAGCGGGCCGACGTCGAAGCTCTCGAACATCGGGTAGACGCTGATTCGGTCGCCCGGCCGCACGATGTAGGAGAAATCGACCGACTTGCCGTTGACGAGGATCACTTCCACTTCCGTGTGCGGCACCCCGAACGACTCGATCAGGTCCTTGACCGACGTGCGCCGATCGAGCCGGTGCACGAACGCCACCTTACGCCGGTCGGGCGGCAGGAAGTCGTTCAACTCCTCGTAGAATCGGAGCTGCACCAGCGGTGCAATTTCGTCTGCTCTTTCTGTCATTCCCGTCCGTGCCTGTCGGGCGCGGGCTGCAGCAGGCACTGCTCTCTACTTGTCCGCAGATGATCGCGCGCCTGACGACCTTTCACAGTAAAGGTAAGAGCCGCCGGCCCTCCGCGCAGGTCGGCCGGTTCTCAGAGTTGCAAAAAGTCCACCTACTGTGCAGCGTCGAGCGTCCAGACAAGTCAGGGAACGGGAACGCTTGCCGCGCGGCTCGATCCATATGATACGAGCCGAGACCGCCGGGAGCAGGGAAGCCTCGCGGAGGAGGGAGCGATGAAGACCTTAGTGGTTGTGTACTCCCGTACGGGCTGGACGCACCGGGCGGGGGAGGAGATCGCGCGCGAATGCGGCGCCGAGCTGCGCGTGATCGAGGACGTGAACAGTCGCCGGGGGCTCTTCGGCTACTGGCGTTCGATTCAGGACGCGCGCAAGGCCCGCCAGCCGGCGATCAAGCCGATGTCGCTCGATCTCCGTCCCTACGATCTCGTGATTCTCGGCGCGCCCGTATGGGCGGGCCACATGGCGGCGCCGATGCGCTCCTTCATCCGGCGGCACAAGGAGGAGCTCCGCCGGGTGGCTGTCTTCTGCACCATGCGCGGTAGCGGCGCCGACCGCGCGCTCGAAGAGATGGCGCAGGCTCTCGGCCGTGCCCCCATCGCCCGGCTCGCGCTCAAGGACAGCGAAATCAAGAAGGGCGCGAGCGCGCAGATTCGCGATTTTCTCGGCATCGCGGGTGCCCTTGCCGCGGCAGGCGCAGAACCGGTCGCGCCGCGCGAGGAGGCGGTGCCGTCCATGCCGCGGTCAACATCTTCATCGGGCCTGGATGGCCAAGCAGAGCGGCACCCGCCCGGGCCACGCTGAGCCAGCGATCGCAGGGATTGCGGGGCGCTTTACGGCTGCCTCGATGTACTCGCTTCGCCTCGTCGAACGGTTGTGCGATATGGCGCGGCAAGTTCGGTCAGAGGTGGCTTCCTGTCGCAAATGCTACAGCCTGTACTGACCTGCACGGGAGCGCTAGTATCCTTAAGTAGATAAAGGGAATTCGGGCTTACCCGCTTTACCGGGCGTTCCCGACTGAGTGGCTGTCTCATTGCCGCGAACCCGCGGTTCAGCTCGTCCACGATTGAGAAGCAGCTCGTAACGACGACGTCGTGAGTGTGCGGTATGTGCTTTTATCTCCCGCACATGTGCAAGAGAACGCATAACCGTTGATGAACCACAGCGAAATTATCAGTTTTCTTTGGGGCGTTGCTGACCTTATCCGCGACACCTTCAAGCGTGGCAAGTACCAGGATGTGATTCTCCCCCTTACGGTCCTCCGCCGCCTCGATTGCGTTCTTGCGGATACCAAGGAGAAGGTGCTCGAGCGGCAGGCGCAGCTCAAGGGCAAGGGACTGCAGGATCTTGATGCGCAGCTTCGGCGCGCCTCGGGCTTTGCCTTTTATAACACCTCCCGCTACGACTTCGACAAGCTGCTTGCCGACGCGCCTCACCTTGCCCCGAACCTGCGGAACTACATCGCGGGCTTCAGCAAGAACATGCGCGACGTGCTGGAGAAGTTCGACTTCGACAACACGATCAGCAAGCTCGACGAGGCGGGCCTGCTCTTCCAGGTGCTCGAACGATTCAAGAAGGTCGACCTGCACCCGGACAAGGTCGACAACCCGACCATGGGCACGATCTTCGAGGAGCTCATTCGCCGCTTCAACGAAGCGCTCAACGAGAATCCGGGTGAGCACTTCACGCCGCGCGACGTGGTGCATCTGATGGTCGAGCTCATGCTGGCCGGGGACGAGGCGCGCATCCGTCGCAAGGGCATCGTCTGCACGGTGTACGACCCCTGCTGCGGCTCCGGCGGCATGCTGATGATCGCCAAGGAACACATCACCGCCGGATGGCGGCGGAATGACGAAGTCGTCCGTCCGCCGATCAACCCCGAGGCGGACATCCATCTTTTCGGGCAGGAGGTAAATCCGGAGACCTGGGCCGTCTGCAAGTCGGACCTCTTCATGAAGGATCCGAAGGGACGCGACGCCGAGAACATCGCCTACGGCAGCGTGCTCTCGAACGATCAGCACGCCGGGCAAGACTTCGATTACATGATCGCGAATCCGCCCTACGGCAAGGACTGGAAGCGCGACGAGAGGCCGTGCGCGCCGAGCACGAGCGCGGCGCCGTCGGCCGTTTCGGCCCGGGACTGCCGCGGATCAGCGACGGGCAGCTCCTCTTCCTGCTGCACATGCTGGCTCACATGAAGGAGCCGAAGGACGGCGGCTCGCGCATCGCCATCATCATGAACGGCTCGCCGCTCTTTACCGGCGATGCCGGCAGCGGCGAGAGCGAGATCCGCCGCTACGTGCTGGAGAACGACCTGCTGGAGGCTCTCATCGCCCTGCCCGAGCAGCTCTTCTACAACACAGGCATCGCGACCTACGTCTGGGTGCTCACCAACCGCAAGGCGGAACACCGCAAGGGCAAGGTGCAGCTCATTGACGCGAGCGCCTTCTGGGCACCGATGCGCAAGAGCCTCGGCGACAAGCGCCGGGAGATCCCGCCGGAGCGCGCGCAGGACATCCTGAAGATCCTGGCCGACTTCCGGGACGGCGACACGCGCCGGATCGTCAAGGACGGGAAGGAAGAAGAAGTGGTCGTCAGCCGCATCTTCCCGACCACGCACTTCGGCTTCCGCAGGATCACCGTGGAGCGTCCGCTGAGGCTGAACTTCCAGGCGACACCCGAGCGGATCGCGCGGCTCGAGGAAGAGAAAACCTTCAGGAATCTGGCCGAATCGAAGAAGAAGGGTGCGGCAGGCGAGAAGGAGCGCGCCGAGGGACGCAAGCTCCAGGACGCCATCCGCGCCCTCCTGGGCGGCCTGCCGGATACGCTCTACAAGGACCGCGAGGAGTTCACGCGCGTCCTCCGCGAGGCAGCGCGCAAGGCTGGCCTCAAGCTTCCGGCACCGGTCGAGAAGGCGATCCTGTCAGCGCTCTCCGAGCGGGACGAAACCGCGGCGATCTGTCGCGACAGGGACGGCAATCCCGAGCCCGATCCCGAGCTCCGGGATACCGAGAGCGTGCCACTTCCTGAAGGCGACGATCCCGCCGACGCCGACGGGGTTCCGGCGAGCGTCCGTACCTTCTTCGAGCGCGAGGTACTGCCGCACGTGCCCGACGCCTGGATTGACACGAACAGGCGCGACGGGAAGGACGGGCACGTCGGCATCATCGGCTACGAGATCAACTTCAACCGCTACTTCTACCGCTACAGGCCTCCTCGTCCCATCGAGGAGATCGAGGCCGATATCCGCGCCATCGAAGCCGACATCGTACGGATGCTGGCGGAGGTGACGGGGTCATGAGCGACGCGCTGCACCCGCTGAGCGCACAGCCGCTGCGGCGGTTCAAGCGGTATCCGGCGTACAAGGATTC
>DATCLR010000170.1:0-8158 GCA_036563785.1 Burkholderiales bacterium
CGGCAAACCCGTCGACTGGCTCGGGCAGACGCATCCGCACCTCGCGCCGCTCACCGAGACGATCGGGCGCGCAATGCGCGCCGGGCAGCGCGAATGGGGCTCGGAGGTCACGCTCGTGGTGGACGGCGCGGGACGCCGCACGCTGATGCTCCGCGGCACATTGCTGCCGAGCCTCAAGGGCCGCTACGGCGGCTGCGTCGTCGTCTTCGACGACGTCACCAATCTCATTCAGGCACAGCGCGCCGCCGCATGGGGCGAGGTGGCGCGGCGCATGGCGCACGAGATCAAGAATCCGCTCACGCCGATCCAGCTCTCGGCCGAGCGTATCCGCCACAAGTACATGCGCCTGCTGCCCGAGGAAGAGCGGCCCACGCTCGACCGCGCGACGCGCACCATCGTCGAGCAGGTCGAAGCGCTCAAAGCGCTGGTGAACGCATTCGCCGACTACGCCCGGCCGGCGCAGGCGGCGCCCCGGCCGCTCGATCTCAACCACCTGATCCGCGACGTGATCGAGCTGTATCGGGCCGAGCGCGGGCCGGCGGGCGTCGACACTCTGCCTTTGCGGCCGACCGAGGGCGAAACGCAGCTCGGGAGCATCCGGCTGAAGCTCGAGCTGGCACCGGATCTGCCTGTTCTCGTCGCGGACGCCGGACGCATGCGCCAGGTGCTGCACAACCTGCTGCTCAACGCGCGCGATGCGCTCCAAGGCCAGCCGGCGCCGACCATCCACATCAGCACGCGCCGGCTGAGCGGCGGCGAGCGCGAGCTCGTGGAGCTGCGCGTTTGCGACAACGGACCGGGGTTCCCGGCGGAGCTTCTCGAGCGGCTGTTCGAACCGTACGTGACGACGAAAGTGAAGGGCACCGGCCTCGGGCTCGCCATTGTCAAACGCATCGTCGAGGAGCACGGGGGCAGCATCGAGGCGGTTAACATGCCGGGCGGCGGAGCCGCGGTGACCATCCGGTTGCCCATCGGCGACGCGACGCGCGCCGAGGCGGCGCCGGCGGCCGTGGCACCGTCGCCACGCCGCGCACATGGTGAGGGTGGGGCATGAGCAGTGCTTACATTCTGGTCGTCGATGACGAGCCGGAGATTCGCCGGCTCGTGCGCGAGATCCTGGAGGACGAGCACTACCGCGTAGCGACCGCGGACAGCGCGGAGAGCGCGCGCGAGATCTACCGCAAGCAGCGGCCCGACCTCGTGCTGCTCGACATCTGGATGCCGGGCACGGACGGGATCTCGCTGCTCAAGGAATGGTGCGCGGACGGCCGGCCGGAAGTGCCGGTCGTCATGATGTCGGGCCACGGCACCGTGGAGACCGCCGTGGAAGCCACGCGGCTCGGCGCGTACGACTTCATCGAGAAGCCGGTCGCCATGGCGAAGCTCCTGGTCACGGTAGAGCGCGCGCTCGCGGCCGAAAGGCTGCGGCGCGAGAACCTGCGGCTGCGCCGCGCCGCGGAGCCGGACACGTTCCTCGTCGGCAAGAGCCGTGTGATGCAGCAGCTGCGCGAGGACCTCGAGCGCGTGGCCGCGACCGACACGTGGGTGCTGATCCTCGGCGAGCCCGGAACCGGGCGCGTCCCGGCCGCGCGTTACCTGCACAACCGCAGCCCGCGTCGCGACCGGCCGCTCGTCGAGGTTAGCCTCGGCACCGTCGCTCCGATGAACGTGGCGGTGAAGCTGTTCGGCTCGGAGGAGGGCGATGTCACGACGCCCGGGAGCTTCGAGCAGGCGGCCGACGGCACGCTGCTGCTGAACGACATCGGCGAGCTCGCTCCCGCGACGCAGCTGCAGCTGCTGCACGCGCTGCAGGATCTGCGGTACATGCGCGTCGGCGGCCGCGAACCTCTGCCGATGACCGCGCGCATCATCGCGATCGCGGACCCGACGCTGCCCGATGCGGTGGCTGAGGGCCGCTTCCGCGAGGATCTCTATTACCGCCTCAACGTCGTGCCGCTACGGCTGCCGCCGCTGCGCGAGCACCGCGAAGACGTGCCCGAGCTCGTCAAGGTTTACCTCGACTGGCTGATCGACAACGAGCGCCTCGCGTACCGGCGCTTCACCGTCGGGGCGCTGAACGCGCTGCGCAACTATCCGTGGCCCGGGAATATCCGCGAGCTCATGAACGTGGTTCAGCGGCTGCTGATACTCAACCGGGGAGAGGAAATCACCGAGGTCGAGGTGGAGCAGGCCCTCGGCGGGCGCACCCGCCCCGCCGACGCGCTGCCGCACGCGCTCTTCGGTCTGCCGCTGCGAGCGGCGCGCGATCAGTTCGAGAAAGCCTACCTGGAGCACCATCTCGCGCGCACAGGCGGCAACGTCGCCGAGGTCGCCCGGCTGTCGGAGATGGAGCGCACCCATCTCTACCGCAAGCTCAAGAACCTCGGCATCAATCCGAAGACCGTCAAGGAATGAGCCGCCGAGGGGGCGCGTCCCCGCCGCCCTCACGGGCTGCCGCTAATCGGCGGGGTAGAAAGGCGGCTCGCCCGCGGGGCGCGTCTTGAACCGCTTGTGCAGCCAGAAGTACTGCTCGGGATGCAGCCGCACCGCGCGCTCGATCTCCGCGTTCATGCGCTCCGCGTCCCGCGCTTCGTCGGCGCCGGGGAATCCGGCGAGCGGCGGGAAGAACACCATCTCGTAGCCGCCGGGCCAGGGGCGCTCGTAAGTCACGCACGGAATCACCACGGCGTCGGTCATGCGCGCGAGGCGCGAGAGCGCCGTGAACGTCGCCGCCGGTATGCCGAAGAACGGCGCGAATACCGCGTGCCGGCGCCCCGCGTCCTGATCGGGGAGGTAATAGAGCGGCATACCCGACTTGACGGCGCGCACGAGCGGCACGAACGAGCGCTTGTACTCGGTGAGGTTCAGCCCGAAGCGGGTGCGCCCGCGCCACATGAGCTCGCGCAGCAGGCGGTTCTTCGGATGATGAAACACCGAGACGAGCGGCGACTCGAGCGAGAGGCGTACGCCGCCGATCTCGAGACCGAGAAAGTGCGGTGCGAGAAGGATCACGTTGCGCCCGCTGCCGAGCGCGGCATCGAGGTGATGGCGATCGCGCAGCCGCACCAGCCGCCGCAACCGCACCGGTCCCGACCACCAGGCGCGCCCGACATCGATGGCGCTGCGCCCGAAGGCGCGAAAGTGCCGGCGCACCAGCCGTTCGAGCGCCCGCGCGTCGAGCTCCGGGAAGCAGCGCCCGAGGTTGGTCCGAACGACGCGTCGGCGCGGACGATGCACCGCGTACAGCAGCGTGCCGAGCGCCGAGCCCAGCGGGGCCGCGAGCGGCCGCGGCAGCAGCGCGAGCAGGCGCAGCAATCCCGCGCCCGCCCATGTCGGCCAGTAGCGCGGATGGGCGAAGCGGCGCAGCGATTCGTGCTCAGGCATAGGGCGACGGCGCCCCGTGCGGCCGCGTCTGGAACAGCCGCAGCGTCCACATGTACTGCTCGGGCATGCGTCGAATGCCGCGTTCGAGCGCCTCGTTCATCCGTGCTGCATCGGCCACCGGGTCGCCCGTCGGGAAACGCGGGAGCGGCGGATCGAGCACCACTTCGTAGCCGCGCCCGCCGGGCAGCAGGCGCGTGAAGCACGGAATCACGTCGGCTTGCGCGAGCTCCGCAAGCCGCCCGAGGGTAGGAAGGGTCGCGGTCGGCACCCCGAAGAAGGGTGCGAACACCGACCGCCGCGGCCCGAAGTCCTCGTCCGGCAGGTAGTAGAACACGAGCCCTTGGGCGAGCTGACGCAGTACCGGACGCAGCCCCTGTTCGCGGGCGACGAGCGGCGCACCGTAGCGCGTGCGCACCTTCTGCAGCAGCCAGTCGACGAGCGGCTGGCGCTGCAGTTTCACCATGGAGAACACCCGCACCTCGCGGCTGACGGCGACCCCCCCGACGTTCATGCCGAGGCAATGCGGCGCGAGCAGGATCACCCGCCGCCCGCGTGCGAGCGCTTCGCGCAGGTGCTCGAGCCCGACGACGCGCACTTTGCGGCGGAAGCGCCGCTCCGAGGCCCAGGCGAGGAACGCCACGTCGAGATAACTCTGCCCGGCGACGCGGAAATGGCGGCGCAGCAGCCGCGCCCGTTCCTTGTCGTCGAGCTCGGGAAAGCACAGCGCCAGGTTGACGCGGGCGATGCGCCGCCGCTTCGCGTTGGCCGAATACATGATCGCGCCGAGGAGCGCCCCGAGCCCGCGGGACAGCGACAGCGGCAGGAGCGCGACCGTGCGCAGCGCGAGGAGCGGCAACCAGGCGCGCCAATAGCGCGGCCGCAGCCAGCGGCGCGTCGGCGAGCTCGCAAGAGGGCGCGTCGGAGCGGCGGTCACGAACGGCGTGGAAGGGCGGCGTCGGGAGACCGGGCAATTATAGCGGGTTCGGTGCGGCGCACGGTCCGAAGCGGCCCACGAGCGGTGGGATCGGGAGTGGGACGCGGCTCAATACAAATGCCGGGAGCTTCTTGCTAGACTCTCCGCGCCTCGACGGCCCAAAACGCGGTAGGGAGCACACCCACAATGGCTGACAGCTATCTTTTTACCTCGGAATCGGTCTCCGAAGGCCATCCGGACAAAGTTTGCGACCAGATCTCGGACGCGGTGCTCGACGCCGTGCTCGCCCAGGACGCCCACGGCCGTGTGGCGTGCGAGACGCTGGTGAAGAACAACCTGGTGGTCGTCGGCGGGGAGATCACGACGAACGTGGTCATCGACTACGACCACGTGGCGCGCGACGTGATCCGGCGCATCGGCTATACCGCGGAAATGGGCTTCGATGCGGATACGTGCACGGTGCTCGCCGTCATCGGCAAGCAGTCGCCGGACATCGCGCAGGGTGTCGACGAGGGCAGAGGGCTCGACCTCGAGCAGGGCGCCGGCGACCAGGGCCTCATGTTCGGGTACGCGACGAGCGAGACCGAGGTGCTGATGCCGATGCCGATCACGCTCGCGCATCGCCTGATGAGGCGTCACGCCGAGGTGCGCCACTCGGGCAAGCTCGAGTGGCTGCGGCCCGACGCCAAGTCGCAGGTGACGGTTCGATACGTCGACGGCAAGCCCGCGGGCGTCGATACCGTGGTGCTCTCGACGCAGCATGCACCGGACGTCAAGTACGAGACGCTCAAAGAGGCGGTCATCGAGGAGATCGTGAAGCCGGTGCTGCCGGCGGAATGGATCGACAAGAACATCAAGTACTTCATCAATCCCACCGGGAACTTCGTGATCGGCGGCCCGGTGGGCGACGCCGGCCTCACCGGCCGCAAGATCATCGTCGATACCTACGGCGGCATGGCGCGCCACGGGGGCGGTGCGTTCTCCGGGAAGGACCCGTCGAAAGTGGACCGTTCGGCGGCATACGCCGGGCGCTACGTCGCCAAGAACATCGTCGCGGCCGGGCTCGCGGATCGGTGCGAGATTCAGATCGCCTACGCCATCGGTGTGGCGAGGCCGGTATCCATCCACGTCGAGACCTTCGGCACCGGCCGCGTTCCCGACAGCCGCATCGTCGAGCTCGTGCGGGAGCACTTCGACCTGCGGCCGAAGGGGATCATTCAGATGCTCGACCTGCTGCGGCCCATCTATCTGCCGACCGCCGCGTATGGGCATTTCGGTCGCACGGAATCGAGCTTCACCTGGGAGCGCACCGACAAGGCGGCGGCGCTCGCGGACGCCGCCGGCGTCAAAAAGCGGGAGGCCGCCACCGCCTGATTTCGGGTCCCCTCCACCGCCGCACGGTGCGGCGAACGCGGCCGTCGAGGAGCGTTGCAGCCGCGCGCCGAAGCAGGGCGCGCGGTCAGGCTCGGCGGCCGCGTGCAACCATGCAACGGCGCTCGCTTAGCTCAGGAGCACGTCCATGAACGCTGTAGTCAACCCCGATTTTCGTGACTACCGGGTCGCCGACATCTCGCTTGCCGCCTGGGGGCGCAAGGAGATCGCGATCGCCGAGAGCGAAATGCCGGCGCTGATGGCGATCCGCGAGGAATACGCGCCCAGCCAGCCCCTCAAGGGCGCCCGCATCGCCGGGTCGCTGCACATGACGATCCAGACGGCGGTACTGATCGAGACCCTCAAGGCGCTCGGCGCGGAAGTGCGCTGGGCGTCGTGCAACATATTCTCGACCCAGGACCACGCGGCGGCGGCGATCGCGGCGACGGGCACGCCGGTGTTCGCCTACAAGGGCGAGACGCTCGACGAGTACTGGGAGTTCACCCACCGCATCTTCGAGTTCGGCGACAACCTCGGTCCCAACATGATCCTGGACGACGGCGGCGACGCAACGCTGCTCGTCCACCTCGGAATCCGCGCCGAGAAGGATCCCTCGGTGCTGAACAACCCCCGCAGCGAAGAGGAAAAGGCGCTGTTCGCGGCCATCAAGAAGCGGCTGGCGACGAAGCCCGGCTGGTACTCCCTGGTCGCGAAGGAGATCCGCGGCGTGACCGAGGAGACGACCACGGGCGTGCACCGGCTCTATCAGATGCACAAGGAAGGCCGGCTGCTGTTCCCGGCGATCAACGTGAACGATTCGGTGACCAAGTCGAAGTTCGACAACATCTACGGCTGCCGCGAGTCGCTGGTCGACGGCATCAAGCGCGCCACCGACGTCATGATCGCCGGCAAGATCGCGGTGGTCTGCGGCTACGGCGAGGTCGGCAAGGGCTCGGCCCAGGCACTGCGCGGATTGCAGGCGCAGGTCTGGGTGACGGAGATCGACCCGATCTGTGCGCTGCAGGCGGCGATGGAAGGCTACCGCGTGGTGACGATGGATTATGCGGCGGACAAAGCCGACATCTTCGTGACCGCGACGGGCAACGTGAACGTCATCACGCACGAGCACATGAAGCGCATGAAGCACAATGCGATCGTGTGCAACATCGGGCACTTCGACAACGAGATCGACGTCGCCTCGCTGCGGCAGTACAAGTGGGAGAACATCAAACCGCAGGTCGACCACGTCATCTTCCCGGACGGAAAGCGCTTGATCCTCCTGGCCGAAGGCCGGCTCGTGAATCTCGGCTGCGCGACCGGACACCCGAGCTACGTGATGTCGTCTTCCTTCGCGAATCAGGTGCTCGCACAGATCGAGCTGTACACCAAGAGCAGCCAGTATCCGGTCGGCGTCTACATGCTTCCGAAGATACTGGACGAGAAGGTGGCGAGGCTGCAACTCAAGAAGCTCGGGGCGATGCTGACCGAGCTCACGGACGAGCAGGCGCGCTACATCGGCGTCCCGAAAGAGGGCCCGTACAAGCCCGACCACTACCGCTACTGACGCGAGCGGCGCGGCCGGTGCCGCCGCACGGCGCGGGCGCAACGCGGCGCGCGTGCGGGCGCGCGCTCCGAGGTGAGCATGCAATCGCAACAGAGGCACGGGCGCACTTTCAGCTTCGAGCTCTTCCCGCCGCGCGACGAAGCGGCGCGCGGCAAGCTGCGGGAAGCGGTCGCACAGCTCGGGCAGCTTCGTCCGAAGTTCTTTTCGGTGACTTACGGCGCCGGGGGCTCCACGCGCACGGGGACCCGCGAGACCGCGATCGAGCTCCTGGCGCAGGGCTTCGACGTGGCGCCGCATCTTTCCTGCATCGGCGCCACCCGGGAGGCCCTGCTCGAGCAGGTGCATGCCTATCGTGCGAGCGGCATACGGCGCATCGTCGCGCTCGGCGGCGATCCGCCCTCGGGGCTCGGCCTCGCGGGTGCAGGCGAGTTCCGCTACGCCTACCAGCTGGTCGAGCTGATCCGCCGGGAAACGGGAGATCATTTCCACATCGAGGTCGCGGCATATCCCGAGGTGCACCCGCGCGCCCGCAGCGCCGCGGACGATCTGCGGCACTTCAAGCACAAGGTGGAGTGCGGGGCGAACGGCGCCATTACGCAGTACTTCTACAACGCCGACGCCTACTTTCGCTTCGTCGAGGAGTGCGAGGCGATGGGCATCGACATACCGATCGTGCCCGGCATCATGCCGATCACGAACTATCGTCAGCTCGCGCGCTTCTCGGACACGTGCGGTGCCGAGATCCCACGCTGGATCAGGCAGCGACTCGAAAGCTACGGGGACGACCTCGAGTCGATTCGCGCGTTCGGGCTCGACGTCACCACGGATCTCTGCGACCGGCTGCTCGCGGGCGGTGCGCCCGGGCTGCATTTCTACACGCTGAACCGCGCAGGACCGACTTGCAC
>DATCLR010000171.1:0-1990 GCA_036563785.1 Burkholderiales bacterium
CGCCAAGTCCTGGATGGACAAAGTGAAGGAATTCTTCGGCACGTAGCGCCGAGGACGTTCCGCCTTGCGGCGTAGGCTCGCATCGCGGCGAAGGAGCGATCGAGCCGGAGCCACGATACCTGCATGACGATGGAGGAGCGATCAGCAATGCGAAGCGCACGGCTGGCAGCAGCGGCGTCGATTGCCGCGCTGCTCGTTTTCGGACACGCACACGCCCAGCAGTACCCTACCCGCCCCGTGCGCATCATCGTCCCGTTCACGGCCGGCGGTCCCACCGACATCGTCGGGCGCCTCCTGGCGCAGCGGCTCACAGAAGCCTTCGGCCAGCAGTTCATCGTCGACAACCGCCCGGGCGGCGGCGCCACGATCGGCGCGCAGGTCGCGGCGCGCTCCGCGCCCGACGGCTACACGCTTCTCATCGGCGGCATCACGTCGCTCGCGATGGCTCCGCACACCCACAGCACGCTGCCGTACGACCCGTTCAAGGATTTCGCCCCCATCTCCACGCTCACGCGGCAGCCGGTCATGCTGATGGTGCATCCGGTCGTGCCGGCGCGCTCGGTGAAGGAGTTCATCGCGCTCGCGAAGGCGAAGCCGGGCGCGCTCGACTACGCCTCCTCGGGCATCGGCGGCACGGGTCACCTGGCCGGCGAGCTCTTCAAGCAGGTCGCCGGCATCAACATGGTTCACGTGCCGTACAAGAGCGCGGGGCCGGCGCTCACGGACCTCGTCGCCGGTCAGGTTCAGGTCATGTTCGGCACCCTGCTCGCCTCCGTCCCGCTCATCCGCAACGACAAGCTGCGCGCCCTCGCCCTCACCGGACCTCGGCGCGTCGAAGCGCTGCCGCAGGTACCCACGTTCGCGGAAAGCGGGCTGCCGGGCTTCGACGCGAGCTCGTGGAACTGCCTGGTCGCGCCGGCAGGCACGCCGGAGCCGATCATCGCCCGGCTGAACGCCGAAGTCGTGCGCATAGTGCGCGACCCCACGGTGCTCGAGCGGCTCAAGGGCGACGGCGTCGCCGGGACCGGCAGCACCCCGCAGGAGCTCGCGGCCTACCTCAAAGCCGAGTCGGACAAGTGGGGCAAGGTCGCCCGCGATGTCGGCATCCGTCTCAACTGAGGACGACGCCAGCCGGGCGCAACTCGCCGCCGCGCTCTTCGCTCCCGCCACGGTGGCGCTGATCGGCGCCGCCGACGATCCCGCGAGCATCCTGTCCCGGCCGCAGCGCGTGCTGCGGCGGCACGGCTACCGCGGCCGGATCGTCCCGATTCACCCCTCGCGCACCGAGATCGCCGGCGAGCGCGCCTACCCCTCGGCCGCCGCGGTCCCGGGCGGCATCGATCATGCGCTCGTCATGGTGCCCGCGCCGGCCGCCGCGAATGCGATCCGGGACTGCGGACGCGCCGGGGCCAAGGTCGCGACGATCTTCAGCGCGGGCTTCGCGGAGGCGGGCGAGCGCGGCCGCCGGCGCCAGGAGGGGCTCCTCGCGGCTGCGCGCGCAGCCGGCGTGCGCATCCTCGGTCCCAACAGCCTGGGCGCGATCGACGTCTCGGCACGCTTCGCCCTGAGCCTCAATTCCGTCCTCGAGCACGAGCCGCTGCGGCCCGGCGGGCTCGCCCTGGTGTCGCAGAGCGGTTCGATGCTCGGAGCGGTCCTCACCCGTGCGCAGGAGCGCGGGCTGGGCTTCTCGCGGCTGGTGTCCACCGGCAACGAATGCGACCTCGCGACCGGCGAGATCGTGCACATGCTGGTCGACGATCCCGCGACCAGGGCGATCCTGCTCTTCCTCGAGACGCTGCGCGACGCGGACGAGCTGGCGAGCGCCGCGCGGCGCGCATTCGCCGCCGGCAAGCCCGTCATCGCCTACAAGATCGGCCGCTCGGCCGCCGGACGCGAGCTCGCCGCCTCGCACACCGGCGCGCTTGCGACGGACGAACGCGCCGCGCAAGCGTTCTTCCGCGCCCACGGCATCCTGCACGTGGAAGTGCTC
>DATCLR010000074.1:0-20861 GCA_036563785.1 Burkholderiales bacterium
TTGGTGATCACGGCGTCGGGCGGCAGCTCGCGCCCGAGCCAGGCGACCAGCTCGCCGAGCTGCATCGCGCCGGGCAGCACCGTCGGTTTCGTCCACTCCAGGTACGCCTGTCGCGCACGCTCGAGCCACTGCCTGCGCTCCGCCGGAAGCGCGCTATCCGCGGCGCGTGCGGCGACGGCTTCGGCGAACGCGGCCACGCCCGCGCAGATCGCGAGCTCCGGCTGATACACGCGGCCGAGCTCTTCGGGATCGGGGTGGACGTGCACCAGGCGCTGGCGCGGGCGCGGCGCATCGAGGAGCGCGTAGTGCTGCGTCGTGATGTCCCCGAGCCGGGTGCCGACGGCGAGCAGCAGGTCCGCTTCGCGGATCAGCTCCGCCAGCCGCGGATTCATGCCGAGACCTGCGTCGCCGACGTAGTTCGGGGCGCTGTTGTCGAAGCGGTCCTGGCGACGAAACGCGGTCGCGACCGGCACGGCGTTCGCCTCGACGTATCGCTGCAGGAGGTTCCGGGCTTCCGCGGTCCAGCCGGAGCCGCCGAAGATCGCGAGCGGCCGCTTCGCTCTCTCGAGCATCCGCTGCAGCCGCTCGACGTCCGCCGGCGCGGGATACGATCGCGCAACCGCCACCGGCGCGGCGTCGACCGGCGCGACGCGCTCGTAGAGCAAGTCCTCCGGCAGCCCGATCACGACCGGGCCCTGTCGCCCCGAGAGCGCCGTTGCCACAGCGCGGCTCAGGAGCTCCGGCAGCCGCTCCGCTTCCTGCGCCTGCACCGCCCACTTGGCCGTCGAGCCGAAGAGGGCGCGAACGTCGATCTCCTGCCACGCCTCGCGCCCGCAGAACGCGCGCGGCACCTGGCCCACGAACACAAGCAGCGGTGTGGAGTCCTGCGCCGCCACGTGCAGCCCGGCCATGGCGTTGGCGCTGCCGGGACCGCGGGTAACGAAGCAGACGCCGACGCGCCCCGTGGCCTTGGCGTACGCTTCGGCCATCATCGAGGCGCCGCCCTCCTGCCGGCAGACGACGAGCCGGATCTCCGGCACCTCGCGCAGCGCGTCCAGCACCGGGAGAAAGCTTTCTCCCGGCACCGTGAAGACGCGATCCACGCCGTTGCGGCGCAGCAGCTCGACGATCGCCCGTCCGGCCGACATCGCCGGCCGGCTGTCGCTCGTCACGAGTATCTCCTCGACGCGACGACGAAGCGCGCCGCTATTTCAGCACGCCGATCTCCTTGTAGTACTTCGCCGCCCCGGGGTGCAGCGGCACGCCGAGGTTGCCCGGCGCCGCGGAGCCCTCCACCGTCCATCCCTCCATCGAGCCGAACGCGCGCTTTATGTTCTCGCGCCGCTCCATGATCGCCTT
Organism: Burkholderiales bacterium; assembly: GCA_036563785.1. Lineage (GTDB taxonomy): Bacteria > Pseudomonadota > Gammaproteobacteria > Acidiferrobacterales > Sulfurifustaceae > JACQFZ01. Next base: position 1,360 of record DATCLR010000074.1, read on the forward strand.
CGTGATGGCGTAGGCGTCCTCCTCGGACACCGCGGTGCTCGCGTAGAGCGAGGTGGTGAACCCGACGCCGCGCACCGCCTCGTTCTGCCCTTCGAACATGCCGGCGGGCATGGTCGCGGGCGCGAAGCCGTACTTCGCGAGATAGTCGATCGCCTTGTCGCTCAGGCCGATGAAGCGCTGCCCGGGCGCGATCGACAGCTGCGCCGTGTTCGGGTGGCCCGCCGTGGTGATGCCGATAATCATGTCGAGGCGCTTGTCGGCGAACTGATCGCGCAGCACCTCGAAGCCCGCCTTCGCGATGCTCCCGCCGTAGGACTCGATCTCCTCGTACGTGAGATCGTTGGCGGCGAGAATCAGGCGCGCGATGTACTCGTTCAGACTGCCCGCCGGCCCCGTGCCGATGCGCACCGGAATCTTCTTCTCCTTGATGTCGGCGATCGAGCGGATGGGGCTGTCCTTCTGCACCGTGATGCGGTGATAGTACTGATCCATCCCGCCGATCAGCCCCCGTACGTTGTCGATCTTGCTCTCGAACGGCCCGAAGCCCTGCACCGCCCAGGCCGCGACCGGCGGAAAGATCATCCCGATCTCGGCCCGCTGCGCCCCGAGGAGCTTCGTGTTGGCGATCGCCATCGGGGTGGTGAGGATGTCTACCGCCGAGCCCGCCGGCAGCCCCTCGAGCATCGCCGTGCGCAGCGCACCCGCATACGCGTACCAGGTGCTGCCCGTGGGCGCCGCCGCGAATCGGAGCTTGATCGGGCCGGCGGCCTGCGCCGCCGCGCCGCCGAAGGCGAGCCCCACACCGAGCATCGCCGCGAGTATTCGCTTCTTCGTGCTACGAACCATTGTGTTTTCCCCTCCGATGACAGAAATCGTTGGAAGCCGCGGATGTGCCGCCCCGACGGTTCGTCGGGCCGGAAAGCGACTACGACTCCGGCGCCTTCGCGCGAACCGTTTCCACCGCCGCCGCCCTTCGTCGCTGCCACGCCCAGGCGGCGAGGAAGAGCAGCAGGCCGACCGCCGATACCGATACGAACGGCGCGATCAGGAGCGCCGCCGCCGCGAACAGCAGCGCGGATTCCGCCGCGGTGTTCTCCGTCCTCAGGTAGCCGGCCACGCAGCTCGCGAGCGCGTAGCACCCGATCGTCGCGGTGAGGATCGCGAGCACGATCGTGGCGAAATCGCCCTCGAGCAGCAGCGCCGGATTGAGGACGAACGAGAACCCGACGAGGAAACCGGCGAGGCTGTAGCGGAACGCGTTCCAGCCGGTCGTCCAGACGTTCGCGTGCGCGATGCCTCCTGCGACGAACGCCGCGAGCGCCACGGGCGGCGTCACCATCGACAGCGCGGCGAAGTAGAAGACGAAGAAGTGCGCCGGCAGCGGCGGCACGCCGAGCTGGGCGAGCGCCGGTATGCCGAGGATCGCGCCCATGATGTAGGCGGCCGTGGTCGGCATGCCCATGCCCATCACGATGACCATGAGCATCACCAGGATCAGCGCCACGACCACGACGCCGCCGGAGAGCAGCGCGACGAAGCCGCCGAACGTGAGCCCGAGGTTCGTCATCGACGCGACGCCGACCACGATCCCTGCCCCGGCGCACGGGATGGCGACCGTGATGCCGGCGCGGGCCCCGTCGTCGAGCGCGCGCACGGACTCGACCAGCACGCGGCGCACGGCGTCGACGAGCCCGCGCACGCCCTGCTGCCGCAGGCCGGCCCAGCCCTCGGTGAACAGCGCGAGCGCGATCGTCGCCCACACCGCTTCGAGCGTGGCGGAGCTGAGCGCGCGTCCGGCCATGATGTTGTAGACGAGCAGGACCACCGGCACGAAGAGGTAGAGACGCTTGAGCACCGCGCCCCAGCCGACGGTGATCTCGGACGGGCGCATGCCGCGCAGCCCCTTCTTCCGCGCCAGCAGGTCGATCACGAAATAGAGCGCCACGTAGAACAGCAGCGCCGGCACGAACGCGGCGACCGCGACGTCGGCGTAGGGAATGCCCATGAACTGCGCGATCAGGAAAGCCGCCGCTCCCATGACCGGCGGCATGATCTGTCCGCCCGTCGACGCGGCCGCTTCCACCGCCGCCGCTTCCTCCGCCTTCATCCCCGACCTCTTCATGGCCGGGATCGTGAACATGCCCATGACCGAGGCGTTGGCCGTCGCGCTGCCGCTGATGGCGCCGAAGAGCGTCGACGATACGATCGACACTTTGGCCATGCCGCCGCGGAACCTGCCGACCAGCAGCACCGCGAGATCCATGAACAACTGGCCGCCACCGAACGCCGACAGAAAGGCGCCGAAGATCAGGAAGTAGAAGACCTGCCCGTAGGAGACGATGCTCGGAACGCCGAAGACGCCCTCGGTCTGCAGCACCTGCAGGTCGAGGAAGCTCTCGAGGAACGCCGCCGTCGGCTCGCCGCGGTGCGCGAGAACATCGAGCCCCGGCAGCCCGCTCAGCAGCGGTCCGCTGAACTGGTAGAGCAGGAACACCAGGATGACGGCGGTGAGCCCCCAGCCGAGCGTGCGGCGCACCGCTTCGACGACGAGCACGATGGAGGCGATGCCGACGAGATAGTCGCCGGTCGTCAGCGGATCGACGGCCGCGATACGGGAGACGAGCCGCTCGGCTTCGGCGACGTAGTACGACGCGATCGCGGCCGCGACCAGCACCAGCAGGTAATCGGCCGCGCGGCTCACCGTCAGCTTGCCGACCGCCTCTTTGCGCAGCGGATGCAGAACGAAGGCGAGCGCCACGCCGAACATGACGTGGATCGGCACCGCCACGATGAAATCGAGCGGCTTGCCGTAGACGGTGTAGATCTGAAAAGCTGCCCAGCCGAGCGCGAGCAGCGATGCCGGTTTCATCGTTTGTGTCTCCACACGTGCGGGCAACCGCCGTTTCGGCCGAAGCGGTGCGCCGCTGCCGCCACCGGGCGAACGGTGGGCGGGCGGGTGCGGCTCGGCGCACGGCGAGGCCCGGCTTTCGCGCGGGTCGCGCCGCTAGCTTTACCACACGGCGGCCGCGGGCCCCTTGCCGGAGCATCCGCGCGTTTGTCACGGAGTCCGAGTTTTCGTCCGCTGCCCGGAACCGGCGCACCGTCCGTCGCGCGCGCCCCGGGCGCTGCGCCGCCGCGCCCGCCCCGCGTGAGCGCCCAGTGAACCGCGACGGCGGACGCTCAGACCGCGATCGCTGCGAGCAGCCGCTCGTGATCGGCCGGCCGGCTGCCCAGACCTTCGAGCACGATCCGTCCGCGCTCCACCGCGTAGAAGCGATCCACCACCCGCAAGGCCCGCACCACGTTCTGCTCGACCAGGAGCACCGAAACGCCCTCGGTGCGCAGCTGGGCGAGCAGCTGGAATATTTCCTCGACGATCAGCGGCGCGAGACCTTCGCTCGGCTCGTCGATCAGCATCAGGCGCGGCTTGCCGACCAGGGCGCGCGCGATGGTGAGCATCTGCTGCTCGCCGCCCGACAGCGTCACGCCCATCTGACGGCGGCGCTCCGCGAGCCGCGGGAAGCGGCCGTAGATCTCTTCGAGCGCCGCGCGCGCCTGCGAGCGCGAGGCGTGCGGCCGCTGCATCAGTCCGAGGAGGAGGTTCTCCTCCACCGTGAGCCCCGGAAAGATCCGCCGGTCCTCCGGCACGAGCGCAATGCCGCGGCGCGCGATCAGGTCCGCCCGCAGCGTGTCGAGGCGCTCGCCGTCGAGCAGGATCTCGCCCTGGCTCGCGGTGAGCCATCCGGCGATGGTTCGAAGCACCGTGGTCTTGCCGACGCCGTTGCGGCCGAACAGTCCGACGACCTCACCCTTGCCGACGGTGAGATCGACGCCCTGCAGCACGTGGCTCAGCCCGTAGTGCGCGTGCACGCCTTTGAGCTGCAGCATCGTCACGCCTCGCCCAGATACGCTCTTCTCACGGCCGGATCGGCCCGCACCTGCTCGGGCGGCCCTTCGGAGAGCTTCTGCCCCTGATGCATCACCACCACCCAGTGCGACAGCCCCATCACCAGCTCGATGTCGTGCTCGATGAGGAGAATGGTGATGTCGCGCGCGAGCTCCCGGATCATGCGGCTCGTGTCCGCCGTGTCGCCGTGCGACATGCCCTGCGTCGGCTCGTCGAGGAGCAGCAGCTCCGGCTCCCCGGCGAGCGCCACCGCGATCTCGAGCCGCCGCTGCTCCCCGTGCGACAGGTAGCCCGCGAGCTCGCGGGCCTTGTGCGACAGCTCGAAGCGCTCGAGCAGCTCGCGCACCTTCGCGTTAGCCCGTTCGCTGCGCCGCTTCGGCTGCAGCAGCTTGCCGCCCGGCTCGAGCGCCTGCGCCGCGAGCCGCAGGTTCTCCTCGACCGTCAGATCGAAGAACAGGTTGGTGATCTGAAACGAGCGCGCGAGGCCCGCGCGCGCGATGCGGTTCGGCGGCCAGCCGGTCACGTCGTTCCCGTTCAGGCGCACGCGGCCTCCGTCGGGCGCTATGGCGCCGCAGATGAGGTTGAACAGGGTGCTCTTCCCGGCGCCGTTCGGTCCGATCACCGACGTGACCGAGCCGCGCCGGACGCTGAAGCTCACGTCGTTCACGGCCTTGAGCCCGCCGAACGAGACCTTGAGCTTCTCGACCTCGAGAATCGCGGCCGGCGCGCTCATGTCCCTTCGCCCTCGTCCTGCGCCGGGTCGCCCTCGCTGCGATCGAAAAGGCCCGCGAACCCGCGCGGCATGAAAATGACCGCGAGCATGAAGAGCGCTCCGATGATCATGTGGTAGTGCTCGGTCCAGCTTCCGAGAACGGTGCGCAGCCCCACCAGTGCGACGCTCCCGTAGATCGGCCCGATCAGCGTGCCGACGCCGCCGAGGATCACCGTGATCACGGCGTCGGCGGACATCTTGAAGTAGAGGAGCTCCGGCGATACGAACCCGCGCAGCATCGGGTACAGGGCGCCGCAGAGCGCCGCGACGTTGGCGGCGACGACGTACGCCGCGAGCTTGTAGCGCCACGGATCGAAGCCGAGAAAACGCACGCGGTGCTCGTTCGAGCGAATCGCGACGAGCGTGCGGCCGAACGGCGTGTGCATCAGGTAGTTGAGCCCCGCGTACAGGCCCATGATCAGCGCCAGCATGAGCAGGAAGAACGCGACCGGGCTCCCCAGATCGACCCGGAACAGCCCGAAGTCGGCCTGCAGCACGGGGACGCCGACGAGGCCGTCGGAGCCGCCGAGCTCGCGGGTGTTGTAGACGGCCTTGGCCGCCACCTGGGCGAGGCCGAAGGTGATGAGGATGAAGTACACGCCCTTCGAGCGGATCGCCACGAGCCCGGCGAGCAGCGCGACCGGCGTCGCAAGCGCGAGGCTCGCGAGCAGCGCGCCCCAGAAGCCGACGGCGCCCTGCCCCAGCAGGAACGCCGCGGTGTACGCGCCGAGACCGAAGTAGAGCGCCTGTCCGAGCGACAGGAGCCCCGTGTATCCGAGGAGAATGTCGACGCTGATCGCGAGGCCCGCGAGGATCAGCGCTTCCGTCGCGAGCCGCAGGTAGAACGTCTCGCCGAGCGCGGCGCCGATGCCCGCGAATACGAGCGACAGCACCGGGAACGCGACGGCGAGGTGCCGTACGCCCAAGCGGCGCCGCGCGCGCGCCGGCGCCGCGGCCGAGACGGCAGGATTCGCCGGACGCACGGTTCAGCTCCTCCCCATCCAGTTGAACAGGCCCTGCGGCCTCACCACGAGCACCGCTACCATGATCGCGAACAGCAGCGGGTCGCTCCAATGCGGCGAGATGTACAGGCTCGAGATCGCCTGGATCTGCGCGAGCAGCAGTCCCGCGATCACGGCGCCGTAGAAGCTGCCGATGCCGCCGACGATGACCGCGGTGAAGGCGAGGAGCACGAAGTCGTGCCCCATGGTCGGGAACACCGAATAGATCGGCGCGAGCAGCACCCCCGCGAAGCCCGCGAGCGCGACGCCGAAAGCGAACGTACCGGCGTAGACGCGCAGCACCGGCACGCCGAGGCTCGCCGTCATGTGCTTGTCGAAGGCGGCCGCTCGGATCATCGCGCCGAGCCGGGTCCGGTAGATGACGAGCCACGTGGCGACGATCGTCGCGGCGCCGACGGCGAGCAGGAACAGCCTGTAGTTCGGAACGATGACGCCGAGAATCTCGGTACTGCCCGGCAGCGGATTCTCCGGGCGCATGGTGTTCGGCCCGTAGATGAGGTGGAACGCGTCTTCCATGATGATCGAGAGCCCGACCGTGAGCAGCAGCGTCAGCACGTGCCGCTGATCGTGCTGGTAGACGCGCTGTATCAGGCCGCGCTCGATGAGGTACCCGATCGGCAGCACGATCAGGGGGACGAGCACCAGGGCGAGCCAGAAGCTCACGCCCAGGCCGTAGAGCGACATGCTGACGAAGGCGCCGAGGGCGTAGAACTCGCCGTGCGCCATGTTCACCACGTCCAGCAGCCCGAAGATGATGCTGAGGCCGAGCGCCACGAGCACCACGGCAACGCCGATGGTGAGCCCGTTCAGCATCTGCGGCGCCAGCACGAACTGCAGGTACTCGATCGCCTCGGTCATGACCGTCTCTCGACGCGCCGCGCCCCCGGGTTACCGGGGGCGCGCTGTGAGGATTCCGTCAGAAGCGCTCGCAGGTGTCCGGACCGATGGCCGTCTGGCCGTCGATCTTTTCCTTGATCGTGAATCGTCCGTTCCGGACCTCGAGCACGTACACCGTCATGATCGCCTGGTGGTCGCCGGCGCGGATCGACTTCGGTCCCTGCGGGGTCTGCCACGTGAAGCCCTCGAGCGTCTTGCGCAGCTTCGCCGTCTCGGTCGTGCCGGCCTTCTCCACTGCCGCCTTGTAGAGGTAGATGAGACCGTACGAGTCGGCGCCGTAGAGATCGGGGTCGGCGTTGTACGCCTTGCGGAAATCGGCGACGAACTTCTTGTTCTCCGGCGTATCGATGTCCGGCGAGTAGCCCGCGACCGTCACGAACCCCTCGGCCGCGGCGCCGATCGCGCCGATGTTCTGCGCCGTGACCGCGACCGAGGCGCCGACGATCGTCAGCCGCTCGCGCAGCCCGTACTCCTGCAGCTGCGTGAACAGGCGCACGGTGTCGTTGCCGGCGGTCGAGGTGTACAGCACGTCGGGCCGCGCCTGGCGGATCTGGCCGAAGTACGGCGTGTAGTCCTTCTCACCGAGCGGCGCGAACACCTGACCGACCACGTTCAGCCCCAGCTCCTTCGCCTGCTTCACGAAGCCGTCGACGGTGTTGCGCCCCATCTCGTAGTCCGGACCGATCGCGAACACCCGCGCCTTCGGGTTGTTCTGCTTGATCCACGCCGCGAGGCCCAGCGCCTGCATCCCGCCCGGCGCGTTCACGCGGAACACGTTCGGCGAGCACCGCGCGCCGGTGATGGCGTCGGAGAGCGACACCGTCGTCGCCATGAGCCGGTCGTTGCGCTCCGCGACCTGGCCGACGGCGATGGTGGCGCCGGAATTGACGACGCCCGTGAGGAAATCGACCTTGTCGCTCTGGAACAGTTTCTCGGCCTTGCGGGTCGCGACGCTCGGGTTCGCCTCCTCGTCCTCGTAGATGAGACGGATCGGGCGCCCCAGGATGCCGCCCGCGGCGTTGATCTCATTCACCGCGAGCTCCGTGCCCCACTTGACCTGCTGGCCGATGGGCGCGTACGTGCCGGAGAGCGGCGTCAGCACGCCGATGGTGATGGGATTGCTCGACTGCGCGGCCGCCGGGCCCGCCGCCATGGGCAGCAGCATCGACAGCACCGCACCGACCTTCTTCAGCTTGCCAGTCATTGCTCCTCCTCTCGATCGGACATACGCCGCACGCGGCGCCGCGTCCGCTTTGGTTTTCGAATCGGCCCGGAGAAAGCCGCCGGGTTTCAGCGGCCCTTGAAGTTCGCTTTGCGCTTCTCGCCGAACGCTTTCACGCCCTCGGCGAAGTCCTCCGAGCTGCGCAGACGGCTGTAGCAGTGGCCCTCGAGCTCGAGCGCGACCGTCAGCGGCGCGTCCTCGATCTCGTTGAGCAGGCGCTTCGCGGTGCGCTGCGCGAGCGGCGAGAACGCGCGCAGCTCCTCGACCAGCGCGTCGGTCGCGCGCTCGAGCTCCGCGTCCGGCACGCACTCCGTGACGAAGCCCCACTCGTACGCCTGCCGGCCCGGAATGCGCTTGCCGCGCAGCACCATGTCCTTGGTGCGCGTGATGCCGATCATCTTCTGCAGCCTCGCGGAGCCGCCGGAGCCCGGGATCTGGCCGAGCTTCTGCTCGGGCAGCGCGTAGAGCGCGGTCTCGGAGGCGATGCGGAAATCGCAGGCGAGCGAGAGCTCGAAGCCGACGCCGAACGTGTACCCGCGGTTGGCGGCGATCACCGGCTTGCTGCAGCGCGCCGGTGCGGCGACGTTCCAGGCGAGCTTCGAGACGTGCTCCGGCGACGCGTCGAGGAATCCCTTGATGTTGCCGCCGCTCGAGAAGTGCTCGCCCATCGCGCGCAGCACGATGACGCGCACGCGCGGATCGGCGTCCAGCGCCTCGAACACGGCGCGCAGCTGGTCGCGCTGCGGCATGGAGATGATGTTCAGCGGCGGCCGGTCGAGGATGATGTCGGCGCGCTCCCGCTCCGGGTAGATCTCGACCCGGAATCCGTCGAGCGCCTCGAGCAGCGAGGCGTCGGGATGCTTCAGTTTCTCGCTCATTTACTTCTTTTACTTCGCTGGTTGGGTGCTTTCGGGCTTGTACTCCCCCGCCACGAGCTTGCGGCGCAGGATCTTGCCGACGGGCGACTTCGGAATCTCGTCGACGAAGACGTATTCGCGCGGGCGCTTGAAGTTGGCGAGGGTCGACGAGCGGCAGTGGGCGTCGAGCTCCTCCGGCGTCACGGGCGAGCGTCGGCGCACGAAGGCGGCGACGCGCTGGCCCCAGCGCTCGTCGGGCAGTCCCACGACCGCCACGTCCTCGACCGCCGGATGCAGCGAGAGCACGCTCTCGATCTCGACCGGCGACACGTTCTCGCCGCCGGTGATGATCATGTCGTCGACGCGCCCGGTGACGAAAAGGTCGCCCTCGGCGTCGAAGTAGCCGGTGTCGCCGGTGAAGTACCAGCCGTCGCGCAGCGCCTTGGCGTCGGCGTCCGGACGCTTCCAGTAGCCCTCGAACGCCTCGTCGCCGTTGAGGTCCGCGATGATCTGGCCTTCCTCGCCGACCGCCGCGACGTCGTCGGGCGTCGCCGCATCGAGCTTGACGACGCGGATGCGCTGATTGAGCGCCGCCCGGCCGGCCGAGCCCGGCTTGCGCGCGGCGTCCTGCTCGATGGTGAAGGTGTAGATCTCGCTCGAGCCGTAATGGTTGACGAAGAGCTCCGGCTCGAACGCCGCCTGCACGCGCTTGAGCAGCCCCTCGCTCATCGGCGCGCCGGCGAAGCCGACCTTGCGCACGCTCGCGATGCGCTGCTTCGAGAAGCCCGGGTGCTCGAGCAAATTGTGGTAGAGCGTCGGCACCAGATAGAGATTCGTCACGCGCTCGGCCTCGATGGCGCGCAGCGCCACCTCTGCATCGAAATGCGGCAGACACACGAAGCAGCCGTCGACGAGCGCCATGGAGAGCAGCGAGCGCACGCCCATCGTGTGGTAGAGCGGCATGACGCCGAGCGTGCACTCGCCGCGCCGGTACAGATTCTGCGCGACGTGCGCAACGGCGGCGGCGCGCTCGATCCGGTGGCGGCGCGGCACGCCCTTCGGCCGTCCGGTCGTGCCGGACGTGTAGAGCATGAGGGAGAGATCCTCGACGTCGGCCTTGAGCAGCTTGCGCGGCGGTGGCGCAGCGAGCAGCTCGTCGAAGGTGGACGACGCCACCCCCGGGTCGACGGCGCCGACCGCGATGCGCGGCAGCCGCGCGGCGGACGGCGCCCCGGCGACGGCCGCCGCCGAGACCGCCTCGAACACCACCGCCTTCGGCTCCGCGTCGCCGATGCAGTAATCGACCTCGTCCGGCTTGGCGCGCCAGTTGAGCGGCGTCACGACGACGCCGGCGAACTGGCACGCCCAGTGGAGCGTCGCCATCTGCCAGCGGTTCTGCAGGATGACGAGCAGCCGGTCGCCGCGCTCGAGCCCGAGGCGCTCGAGGCCGCCGGCGACGGCGCGCACGCGCTCGAACCATTCGCCGTAGGTCCACCGGAGATCGCCCTCGACGATGGCGCGCGCCCCGGGGCTGCGCTCGACGGTGGCGAGAAAGCTCCGACCCAGATCCAGCATCGCTCATCTCCTCCCGGTGCCGGCACGCGCCGCCGCCACCTCGAGCACGGCACGCACGATGTTCGTGTAGCCGGTGCATCGGCAAAGGTGGCCGGAGAGCATGTCGCGCACCTGTTCTTCTGTCGGATTCGGGACCTGCTCCAGGAACTGGCTGCAGGACATGAGTATTCCGGGCGTGCAGAAGCCGCATTGCAGCGCGTGGTGGCGCCGGAACGCCTGCTGCAGATCGCTGAGATCGCCGTCGACGGCGAGCCCTTCGACGGTATCGACGCGCCGCCCTTCGGCCTGCACGGCGAGCGTCAGGCAAGCGCGCACGGCTTCGCCGTCGATGCGCACGGTGCACGCTCCACACACGCCGTGCTCGCACCCGACGTGGGTGCCGGTCGCGCCGAGCTCGTGGCGGATGAAATCGGACAGGAGCGTGCGCGGCTCCGCGTAGCCCGAGCGCTCCCTGCCGTTCAGGATCAGCGTGATGCGGCGGCGTTCGCCCGCGGAATGGCGCTTCACGGTCTCGTCTCCTCGAGCAGACGCCGCCCGAGCTCGCGCACCATCTGGCGCCGGTAGGCGGCGCTCGCGTGTTGATCGTCTTCGGCGCCGAGGCTCCACGCGAGGGCGTTCAGCTGCTCCGGCACGTCGCCGCGCAGCGCGATGCGCGCGACGACCGGACGGTCGGCGACGCCGCCGACGCCGAGCCGCGCTTCGTCGCCCCGCACCACCGCGGCGAGCGCGACCAGCGCGAAGTCGCCGTGGCGCATCGCGATTTCGGTGAAACCGTAGCGGCTCCGGGAATCGGCGACGGGGAAGCGCACTTCCACGAGCAGCTCGTCGTCGCGGCGGGCGGTGAGCAGCGTGCCCCGGAAGAACTCGACCGCCGGCAGCACGCGCCGCCCCCTCACCGACTCGAGCACCACTTCGCCGCCGAGCGCGGCGAGGCAGAGCGGGAGCTCGGCGCTCGGGTCCGCGTGCGCGATCGAACCGCACACTGTCCCGCGGCTGCGCGTCTGGAAGTGGCCCACGTGGGGCAGCGCCTGCGCGAGCAGCGGCAGCTTCTCGCGCAGCGCCGGCCAGCGCAGCAGCTCCGCCTGGCGCACGGCGGCGCCGACCGCGACGTGCCCGCCTTCCTCGCGCACGTAGTCGAGCTCCTGCAGGCCGCCGATGTCGATCAGCAGCCGCGGCTGCGCGAGCCGCATGTTGAGCATCGCCATGAGCGACTGGCCGCCGGCGAGGATGCGCGCCTCCGCCCCGCTCTCGGCGAGCAGCTGCAGCACTTCGCCGCGCGACTCGGGTCGCGCGTAATCGAAAGGGGCGGGCTTCATCGGCGCAATCCGAGGAATCGAAGGAGCCGCCGCCACCAGCTTGCGCGCGGCGCCGCCGCCGGGCCGCCGAGCTCGCGCCCGAGGCGCTCGAACATCTGGGCGATGAGCATGCGCGCGGCGCTCTGGAGCATTCGGCCGCCGACCGCGGCGACCTTGCCGCTCACGGCGACGCGATAGTCGTAGCGCAGGCGCGTGCCGCCTCCGGCGAGCGGTTCGAGCGCGACGCGCCCGCCGCCTTCGGCGCTGCCCATCGCGCCGACGCCCTTGCCGTTCAGCACCAGCGCGCGCGGCGGATCGAGATCGCGCAGCTCGAGGCGCGCGTCGTAGCGCGCCTTGACGGGCCCGACGCCGACGGTCACGTCGGCGCGATAGCTGTGCTCGCCGACGCGCTCGAGCGCGCGGCATCCGGGAACGATGCGCGACAGCACGCCCGGATCGAGCAGCGCCGCGTACACGGCCTCGGGCGCCGCCGGCAGCTCGACGCTGCCGCTCGCGGTCAGCGTCGACGCGCCCGCCGGCGCCTCGAGCGGCGGCGCCCCGGCCGCGGCGGGCGGCGGCGGCTCGTCGATGCCGAGCAGCGCGCGGACTTTCGACGGCGTGAGCGGCAGCGTCACGTCGGTGCAGCCGAGCGCGTCCGCGACGGCGTTGGCGATGCACACCGGCGTGCTCATGTTGTTGCCCTCGCCCACTCCCTTGGCGCCGAGCGGCGTGAACGGCGACGGCGTCTCCATGTGCAGGATCACGGGCTCCGGCACCTCCGGCGCCGTCGGCACGAGATAGTCGGCGAAGGTGCCGGACAGGAAGCTGCCGTCCGGCCGGTAGGCGAATTCCTCGAAGAGCGCGGCGCCGAGCCCCTGCGAGAAGCCGCCGCGGATCTGCCCGTCGACCGCCGCCGGATTGAGGATGCGGCCGGCGTCGTGCGTCGTGACGTAGCGGTCGATGCGCACGCGCCCGGTGACGCGATCGACCTCGACGCCGCAATAGTCGAAAAGGAAGCCGTAGCAGAGCGAGCTGTTGATGATCTCGTCCTCGCTCGGCTCGGCGAGCTGCGGCGGCGTCCAGAACGCGGTCTCGCGCAGCGCGCCGCATTCGCCCTCGGGCAGGCTGTTCGGCGACCAGTGCGTCGCCCCGGCCACGCGATGGAACGGCGCCGACTTGCCGTTGTCCGCGTGCACCGCGCCGCCGCTGAAGCGGATCCGGTCCGGCGTCGTGCCGAGCATGTCGGCGGCGATGCGCGCGAGCCGCTCGCGCATCCGCTGCGCCGCGAGATACACGGCGCCGGCGACGGCGCCGGCGAAGCGGCTCGAGTAGTTGCCGGAGGCGATCGACCAGGCGTCCTTCTGCGTGTCGAGCTCGACGTTGACCGTGATCTGCTCCGGATCGATGCCGAGCACGTCGGCGACGACCTGGGCCGCGACCGTGCGGTGGCCCTGCCCCTGCGGCGTCGAGGCGATGTGGACCGTGACCGCGCCGAGCGGGTCGACGTTGATGGTCGCGGTGGCGACCGCGCCGTTCTTCGGCCCGGCCTTCGCGCGCTCCTCGGGCGTCATCACCGCCGTGATGTAGCCCATGTTCGAGATCGACGGCTCGACGCACGCGGCGAAGCCGATGCCGTACAGCCGCCCCTGCGCGCGCGCCTCGTCGCGGCGGCGCTTGAGCTCCTCCAGCCCGCCCTCGCGCACGGCGCGCTCGACGGCTTCCTGGTAGTTGCCCGAGTCGAGCAGCGAGCCGGCCGCCGAGCGGTACGGGAAGGCGTGCGCCGGCACGAGATTGCGGCGGATCACGTCGAGCGGATCGAGCTTGAGCTCCCAGGCGATGCGCTGCATCAGGCGCTCGAGCGGGAAGTACACCTGCGGACCGCCGAAGCCGCGGTTGAGCCCGCTCGGCGTCTTGTTCGTGAGAACGATGCGGTTGCGCACCAGCAGGTTGGGAATGTCGTACGCGCCGGTGAGCGTGCCGTGCATGCGATACGTCGTCGCCGGCTCGGGCGCGCGCAGGTACGCGCCGCAGTCGTCGATCTGGTCGTAGCGCAGCGCCCGCACGCGTCCGTCGGGATCGACCGCCGCCTCGAGCGTCGTGACGCGATTGGTCGCGGACGAGGCCGCGAGGAGGTGCTCCAGCCGGTCCTCGACCCACTTCACCGGCGCGCCCGCCTTGCGCGCGGCGAGCGCCATGAGCACCACGTAGGGAAAGACCGCCTGCTTGATGCCGAAGCTGCCGCCCGAGTCGGGCGGCATGCGCAGGCGGAGCTTGCTGCCGGGCACGTTGAGCGCACGCGCCATCACCGAATGCAGGCCGAACGGCCCCTGGAAGTTCGCGTGCACGTCGTAGCTGCCGTCGGCCTCGCGGTACTCGGCGAGCACGACGTAGCATTCGATCGGGGTGCAGGAGTTGCGCGGGTAGCGCACAGTGACGCTCACGCGGTGCGCGGCGTCGGCGAACGCCTTCTCGGGCTCGCCGTAGCGGTAGCGCCGGTCGACCACGACGTTGCTGCCGACCGCTTCGTGCAGCAGCGGCGCGTCGCTCGCGGTCGCCGCCACCGGATCGACGACCGCGGGAAGCGGCTCGTACTCGACGCTTATCCGCTCGAGCGCGTCCTCGGCGCGGTATCGGTCCTCGGCCACCACCACCGCCACCGGCTCGCCCACGTAGCGCACCTTGTCGACGGCGAGCGCCCAGTGCTGCATCGGCTGGCGCACGCCGACGGCGAACGGCGACGCCCAGCGCTTGACGTCCTCGCCGGTGAGCACCGCGCGCACGCCTTCCATCGCGAGCGCGGCGCTCGCGTCCAGGCGGCGGATGCGCGCATGCGCATGCGGCGAGCGCAGCACGGCGGCCTGGAGGGTGCCGGGCGGCACCGCCAGGTCGTCCGCGAAGCGGCCCTGCCCGCGCAGCAGCGCCGCGTCCTCGATGCGCTCGCGGGCGCGCCCGATCTCCGCGGCCTCGACGGCCGACGGCTCGGGAGCCGGCATCTGCATGAGTCTTTCCCCCGATGAATACGAGGGATCGCGGGCGCCGCGGGCGCGCGCACGATCCCGCCGCTAAACCTACTCATTCGGCGGGCGGTACGCTTTGCCGTGGAGAATCGGAATTTGCCGCGGAGTCGGATTCTTTTTCGCGCGGCGCCGTCCTCGCAGGGCGCGCCCGCGGGGGCTACCGCCGGATGCGCCCGACCTCCTGATAGATGTGCTTCGTCTCCAGGAACTCGAGCATCGCTTCGGCGCCGTGCAGGCGGCCGAAGCCGCTCGCCCCGAAGCCGCCGGTCTCCGCCTCGGCGAGCAGCTTGTTGTGGGTGTTGATCCAGACGGTTCCGCTGCGCAGGGCACGCGCCACGCGCTGTGCCCGCGCGCCGTCGCGCGTCCAGACGCTGGCGGAGAGGCCGTAGCGCGTGGCGTGTGCGCGCGCCATCGCCTCCGCCTCGTCACGGAAGCTCTCGAGGTTCAGCACCGGACCGAAGAACTCCTCCTGCACGATCGGCGACTGCACATCGCTCACCTCGAGCAGGCTCGGTCGAATGAACGCGCCCTTCGCGAGCGGCCCGTCCGGGATCTCGCCCCGCACCACGACCTCGCCCCAGCGGCGCGCCTCGTCCACGAGGCGCGCGATGCGGTCGCGGTTGGCGACATCGATGAGCGGACCCATCTCGCTGCGCGGATCGACGGCCGGCCCGACGACCATGGCACGGAAGGCGCGGGCGAGCGCGTCGCGCATGCGATCGAGCAGGCTCTCGTGCACGAGCACGCGGTTGAGCGCCGTGCACTGCTGGCCGCTCGCGATCGTCGCCGCCGCCGCGAGCTGCGGCGCGACCGCCTCGGGCTCCATGTCCTCGAACACCAGCGCGGGCGCCTTGCCGCCGAGCTCGAGGTTGAGCCGTTTCAGCGTCGGCGCGGCGGCGGCCATGATCAGCTGGCCCACCCGGCAGCTGCCGGTGAAGCTGATGACGTCGACCGCGGGCGACGCGACGAGCGCTTCGCTCGGCCCGCTGTCGGTGCAGGCATAGGCGTTCACGACGCCGGGCGGAAGCGCCGGCACCTCCGCGAGACACCGCAGGAGCTCCGTCTGGAACAGCGCCGACTGCGGCGCCATCTTGACGACGCTCGTGCAGCCGGCGGCCATGGCCGGCGCGAGCGAGCGCACGAGCAGAATGGACGCCGCGTTCCAGGGCACGATGATGCCGGCGACCCCCGCGGGCTCGCGGCTCAGGATCGAGAGTGCGCCCGGCTCCACTTCCGTCGTGCGCCCGAAGATCGTGCGCGCGAGCCCCGCATAGAAGCGCAGCTCCGATACGGTTCCCGCGATCTCCGCCTGCGCCGCCTTCAGGAGCTTGCCGGTCTCGCGCGCGAGCAGCAGCGCGAGCGCCTCGGCGCGCTGCTCCACCCGCTCGGCGAAGGCGAGCAGCACCTGCGCGCGCAGCCGCGGGGCCTGCGCCCAATCGGTGACTTCGAAAGCGCGGCGCGCGGCCGCGATCGCGCGCTCGGCATCCGCCACACCGGCGTCGGCGAACCGGCCGAGCACTTCGCCCGTGCTCGGGTCGATGCTCTCGGCGACCGCGCCGCTCTCGGCGGCGGTCCAGCGACCTTCGATCCAGAGGTTGGCGTGTGAAGCGTTCATGATCTCCCTTTGGAACACGAATTGTCTTGCGGCCGGCGGGAACGTGCGCCGCGGCCCTCTCGGGATTTGTGCGTCCGCGCCATCGCGCGGGGCGCCTGCCGTCAGGCGGTCGAATCGTCCTTCCACCGGCGCACGCGGCCGGTGTCGAATCCGAAGAGATCGAGGATGCGCCCGGTGATGTGGTCGAGGAGATCGTCGATCGTCTCGGGCTTGTTGTAGAACGCGAGCACGGGCGGCATCACGATGGCCCCCATCTCGGTGGCGGCGACCATGTTGCGCAGGTGCCCGAGGTGCAGCGGCGACTCGCGCGCGACCAGCACCAGACGCCGGCGCTCCTTGAGCACGACGTCCGCCGCGCGCAGGAGCAGATTGTCGGTCACCCCGGTGACGATGCCGGCGAGCGATTTCATGGAACAGGGCACGATCACCATGCCGAGCGTCTGGTAGGAGCCGCTCGAGATGCAGGCGCCGACGTCGTCGACCGAGTGCACGACGTCGGCCATCTTCGCGACGTCCGCGGGCTTCAGACCCGTTTCGTAGTGCAGCGTGAGGCGGCCGGCGCGCGTGATGATGAGATGGCTCTCGATGTCGAGCGCGCGCAGCGCCGCGAGCATACGCAGCCCCAGGATCGAACCGGAGGCGCCCGTGATGCCGACGATGATGCGCGGCCGGGCGCCGCTGCGTGACGGCGGGTGCATGTCCATTACGCGGCTCGCATGGGTTCGATGACGCGCACCGGCGGCCGCCCGAAGGCCGCTACTCGCGCAGGAACTCCTCGAGAGCCGGCGCGCCGTCGCCTGCCATGAAGGCCGCCGGATCGATGGTGTCCTCTTCCGGCACCCGGATGCGCTTGAACGTGAACGGGTCGGCGTCGAGCGGCACGGTGGCGTCGAAGCCGAGCTTCGCGCTCACGCCGTCGCGCGCCGACGGATCGAGCTTCGAGCCCTGGGCGTTCGTGATCACCACGAGATCCCGGTCGGCCTGGAAGCGCGTCGCGATCGCCCACTGGACCTCGTCCGGGTTGTAGATGTCGACGTCGCGGTCGACGACCACCACCTGCTTGATGTCGTAGTGCCCGGCGAACGCGCCCATGATGATGTTCTTCGCTTCTCCTTCCTGGCGCTTGTCGATCTGCACGACCAGGTGGTAGCGGCACACGCCGCCGCGCGGCAGGTGCACGTCGAGCACGTTCGGGAACGAGCGCTTGAGGTGCGCGAGCAGCGTCGCTTCGCGCGGAATCTCGCCGAGCACGAGGTGCTCGAGGCCGCCGCCGATGATGGTGTGGTAAATCGGCTTTCGCCGATGCGTGATGGCGTCGACCTCGATGACGTGGCGGTTCGCACGCGCGCCGTAGTACTGCGGGAACTCGCCGAACGGCCCCTCGGGCTCGCGCTCCTTCGGCAGAATCCGCCCCTCGATCACGATCTCGGCGTCGGCAGGCACGCGTATCCCGTTGGTCTTGCACTTCACCACGTCGAGCGGCCTGCCGTGCAGCGCGCCCGCGATTCCGAGCTCGTCGTAGTCGATCGGCACGATGGCCTGCGAGGAGAGCAGCGTGAGCGGGTCCACGCCGATCACGATCGCCACCTCGAGGGGCTTCCCCTCCGCCTCGGCCATCTGGTAGTAGGCGAAGGTGTGCCGCGGCAGGATCAGGATGCCCATGCGCCGGGCGCCGCTGATCTGGCAGCGGTTGATCGAGACGTTCTGCACGCCGGTGCGCGGATTGCGGGTGATCACCAGCCCCGCGGTGATGTACGGCCCGCTGTCGTGCTCGTTGTGCGTCGGAATCGGAAGGAGGCGCGTGAGATCGATGTCGCGGTGCACGACCTCCTGCACCGGCCCGTCGCTCACCTCGCGCCAAGGCAGCGGGTTCATGGCGCATTCCTGGAAGTGCTGCAGCAGCGCACGCTCCTCGACGCCCATCGCCTCGGCGATCCAGCTCCGCGAGGAGACGAGACCCGACACCACCGGAATGGCGTGACCGTCGGGCGCCGGAAACAGGGTCGCCTGGCGTCCGTCGAGCCGCTTGGCGATGGCGGCGAGGCGATACCGAAGCGGCACGTTCGGTTTCATGATGGCGAGCCGCCCGCTGGACGCCAGCCGCCTGAGCCACTCGCGCAGGGACGTAACGGGCGGGGTCTTGGTCTGCATCGCGTCTACCCCTCGAACCGCACGACGCTCCGGCTGCCGCTGCTCTCGGGGAACGGACGGGCAGCCGGCCGCATTCGTGTGAAGAGGCCAGTCTAAAGGAACGTCGCGGCGGCCGGCATTGCCGCAGAGATCGCGGATTTGCCGGGGAGTCTGATTTTCGCCGCCGGGCGGCGCGCCTCAGGCGATGCCCGAGGCGCGCTCGATCGGCCGCGCGATCCCGATGCCGTCGTGGTAGACGTCGACGACGCGCCGGTACTCGCTCGGCGTGACGCCGAGGTGGCCGCGCACGAACCGCGTGAAGTGGCTCTGCTCGTGGAACCCGAGCTCGCGCGACAGCTCCCCGAGCGTCTCCCCCCGCGAGGTCGCGAGCCGCTCGCAGGCCGCCTCCACCCGCACCATATTAATAAAGATGTGCGGGGTCATGCGGGTACACTGGCGGAACCTCGCGAAGAAGTGCGCGCGCGACATGTGCACCTCGCGCGCCAGCCGCTCCGTGTCGAGCGGCTCCCCCAGGTGGGCGCGGATGTAGCTGATGGCCCGATTGATCCGCGCGTCGGTGCTCTGTACGTGGCACGAGATCATCGCCTGCTCCATGCTCCGCAGCGCCGAGTACGGCTCGATCACGGCGATCATCAGATCGAAGAGCATCGATTCCACGCGCTCGCGCGGCACCTGGCCGAGCGAGAGCATCTCCCCGATGAGATCGTCCGCGAGCGAGCGCACCCGCCGGGAAATGCGAACGCACGGCTGCGGAAAGAAGTTCGGGCGCGCGCTCGAGCGCAGCGGCCCGTGCAGCGCCGCGAGCCAGTCGGGCTCGATGTAGAGCGCCAGGATCACCGTCTCGGGGGCGTTCGGCTGATGGTCGTAGTAATGGGGCTCCCAGGTATTGATCAGGACCGCCGTCCGATCCGTGAGGGCGTAGCGCTTGTCCCTCACGCAGAAATACGTATCGGCGCCGGTGGCCTTGATGAGAACGTGACACTGCGAATGCGCGTGCGGCACGAGCGAGCTGTCCATATTGAGCAGGGCCACGCGCCCGAACTTTCCATGGAGGATTCGCAAAGCGCTGGACATGTTGCACTCCTCCGGGTGGTAAGCGGATGCGGCCGGCGCGCTGCGCGCAGCCTCGCACTGCCGTGCGGCCGGCGGA
Source organism: Burkholderiales bacterium (assembly GCA_036563785.1). Classification (GTDB taxonomy): domain Bacteria; phylum Pseudomonadota; class Gammaproteobacteria; order Acidiferrobacterales; family Sulfurifustaceae; genus JACQFZ01. The sequence continues at coordinate 20,840 of DATCLR010000074.1, forward strand.
AGCGCCAATCTATACCACAATG
>DATCLR010000173.1:0-4969 GCA_036563785.1 Burkholderiales bacterium
GGTCTGGCGTGCCTCGGAAACTAGACTCTTGCCGGCCATGATCGGTCCTCGGACGTGAAGTTCGTGGATGTGTCTGGATGTGTCGGTGTGCGGGATTCCCGGGTGCTTTACGCGGCAATCGGCTCGGCCTTCTGGCCCGCCATGAGCAGCGCAGCGTGCGAGGACGCCATGATCTTGTCCTTGACGTAGCCGGAGAGCATCTCGCCCAGGACGCGGTTGTCGAAGCGGAAGCGGCAAAGGAGCATGTTGCCGCCCGCGATCTTGAGCAGCTGGGCCGGGGTGAGGGCCTCGATCAGCTCCGCGGCGTCCTTGGTGATCCCGAGGCGGAACAGCGCCGCCGCCTTGTCCTCCTTGATCATCCGCTGCGCGAGCAGCAGGTAGGTGAGATTCGCTTCCCGGATCTCGTTGAGCAGTTGCGCGTTGTCCATGGAAATCTCCGTCCTGTTCATCGCGTCGATGTCTACGCGATGCGCAGTGTGCCGCCGGCCGCGCGGGAACTTAATCGGAGAGCTTCCGAAAATTGATGGGATGTGCTGCCGACTCGATGTCGGCATTTTTCCTACATGGGCGTCAGGCGTCGAAATCCCGACGCGACCCCTTCGGGCGGCGCCCGAAAGCGGCCATGTAGGCGTCATTGCTCGCAAACTTCGTCACGCGCGCCCCGCAAAAGGCGGCCCCTCGGCCCCCAAGTCCTTGTCAGCACGTCGAATTTTCGACGCGCCCCGGACTCAGCGGGGAAGGAGGTTCCCGGCGCTGCGCACGAAGGCCGCGAGCTCGTCCGACGGCAGCGGCTTGCTGAAGTAGTAGCCCTGCAGGCGGTCGCAGCCCTCGGCGCGCAGGAAGCGCACCTGCTCCTCGGTTTCCACTCCCTCGGCGATCGACTCGAGATCCAGGTTCTTGGCGAGCGCGATGACGGTCCGCACGATCGCCGCGTTGTGGCCGTCGCGGGTGACGTCGCGCATGAACGACTTGTCGATCTTCAGCGTGTCGATCGGGAAGCGCTTGAGGTACGCGAGCGAGGAGTAGCCGGTGCCGAAGTCATCGACCGAGATGCACACGCCCATCGCCTTCAGTCCGAGCAGCGTGGCGATGGTGGCGTCGGCGTCCTGCATGAGCACGGTCTCGGTGATCTCGAGGTCGAGGCACCAGGGCGCGAGCCCGCTTTGCTCGAGCGCGGCGGCGACGATCTTCGCCAGGTCGTTCTGGCGGAACTGCACCGCGGAGACGTTCACCGAGACCTTCAGCCCGCTCAAGCCGGCGTCATGCCAGCGCTTCGTCTGCTGGCAGGCCTCGAACAGCACCCAGTGGCCGATCTCGCCGATCAGCCCGGTCTCGTCGGCGAGCGGGATGAACTTGTCGGGCGCGATCATGCCGCGCTGCGGATGCTGCCAGCGCACGAGCGCCTCGACCGCGGTGATGCGCCCGGAAGCGAGGTCCACGCTCGGCTGGTAGTGCAGCACGAGCTCGTTGCGGCCGACCGCGTGCCGCAGCGCCGTCTCCATCTCGAGCCGCTCGGCCGAGGCGCTGTAGAGGCCGGTGACGTAGAGCTGGTAGTTGTTGCGGCCATTGCGCTTCGCGACGAACATCGCGTTCTCGGCGCTCACGAGGAGCTCGCCGATATCGCGGCCATCGTGCGGGAAGCGGCACACGCCGATCGAAAGCGTCAGGAAGAACTCGCGCCCGTCGACACGGAACGGCGCCGCGAAGCGCGCCATCACGCGCTCGGCGAGCGCGCGCGCCTCGGCTTCGCTTCCCGCCGCGCAGTCGAGCAGCGCGAAATCGTCGTGCCCCATGCGCGTGACGATTCCGCGCGGCGACACCGCGGTCTGCAGCCGCGTCGCCACCTGCCGCACCAGCAGGTCGCCGACGGCGTAGCCGAAGGTGTTGTTGATGCGCATGAAGCGGTCGACGTCGACGAAGAGCAGCGTCGCGCCCTCTTCTTCGCACTGCGCGAGCAGCCGCTCGGCCTGCTCGATGAAGAGCTGCCGGTTGGGCAGCCCCGTGAGCTGGTCGTAGTTCGCTACCCGGTGCAGGCGGTTCTCGGCCCGTGCACGCGCGCGCAGCAGCGCGACCGTCCGCATCTCGCGCTGGACGACCGGCAGCAGCCGGCGCAGGTTGCCTTTCTCGACGAAGTCGTGCACCCCGTTCGCCATCGCCTTCAACGCCGTCGCCTCGTTGATGTGGCCCGAGTAGATGATGAACGGGATGTCCTTGCCGCAGCGGCGCACGACCTCGTACGCCTCCTCGGAGCTGAAGCGCGGCATGGCGTGATCGGAGATGACGAGGTCCCAGTCCTCGTCGCCGAGCGCCGCCGCCAGATCCTCCGGGGTGTCGACGCGGCGCCACAGCACGTCGGACGCGGCGCGCTTGAGCGCGTGCGAAAGGAGCAGCGCCTCGTCCTCCGAGTCTTCCACGATCAGCACCCGCAGCGTGGCGATGGTCGCGGCTTCGAGTGCTTCAGCGTACATGATCGAAACGAATATGAGACTTCATGCGTTGGCCGCCATGTTGACCGCAGGCGCGGCGGCGCGTGCGCGGTAGATGCAGATGCGATTGCGTCCGGCCTGCTTGGCCGCGTACACCGCCTGGTCGGCGGCCTTGATCATCGATTCGGGGCCGGTCATGGCAGGCTCCATTGCTGCCACACCCACGCTGATCGTGATCTGCAAGGTGCTCGCGGCGACCTCGATGCGCATCGCGTTCACCGCCTGGCGCAGGCGCTCGGCGCACTGGGCGGCGGCCGAGGCGTCGGCATCGGGGCATACCACCAGAAACTCCTCGCCGCCGATGCGGCAGATCACGTCCTGCGTGCGCGCGGTCTGCTTGAGCACTTCGGCCACGCGCTGCAGCACCAGATCGCCGACGTCGTGGCCGTGCGTGTCGTTGATGCGCTTGAAGTGGTCGACGTCGATCAGCATGCAGGCGAGCGGCCGCCCCGCACGTTCCGCCGCGGACCACTCCTGCTGGATGCGGTCCATCGCGTAGCGGCGGTTCGGAATGCCGGTGAGCGGATCGAGCAGCGCTGCTTCCTGCAGGCGGCGGTTGCTCATCGCGAGCTCCGCCGCGACGCGCCGGATCTGCTCGCGGTCCGACTCGACCTCGTTCTGCAGGCGCACCACGCGCTCGCCCGCGCGCAGGCGCGCGAGCAGCATCTTGGGATTGATGGGCTTGAGCACGTAGTCGTCGACGCCCGCCTCGAACGCTTCCACCAGGCGCGCGTCGTCCTCGACACCGGTCAGCAGGACCATGTAGACGCCGCGTCCGATCTTCGTGTTGCGCAGCGCGCGGCAGAACTCGAGCCCGTCCATCTCGGGCATGAGCCAGTCGGCGACGATGAGCTGCGGCCGGCACTCCATGGCGGTATGCAGCGCCTCGCGGCCGTTGGCTGCGGTGAAGACGCGATAGCCGGCGTTGGTCAGCACCTTCTCGAGCATCATCAGCACCGACTTGTCGTCGTCGACGACGAGGATCCTCAGCTTGGCCTTGCCGGCGGCCTGCAGCGGCACGCGCACCGGGTCTTCCGCCGCCTCGGCCGCGGCTGCAAGATCGGCGAGCGAGCGCACCGGCTGCGGCGGGACTTCGAGCAGCCTGCTCCACTCCTCCCAGTTGACGATGGCCTCGTCGGCGATCGCGGTGACCTTCTCGGCGTCGAGCGCGATGCGCGTGCCGAGCAGGAAGAGGTTCGGCAGGAGCGCCGAGCGGGCGGCCTGGGGCGCGAGACAGACGTCGGCGAGATAGGTGGCGAGGTTCAACGCGTGCGCGAGCACGAAGCAGCGCGATCCGGGCTGGAACTTGCCGCGCGCCGGGTCCTCGTGGTGGCGCGCCGGCTCGACCAGCACCTTCGGCAATCCCCAGTCGGCGAGGAGCTCGGCCGTGAGCTCGTTGTGATCGGTCGCGAACGTCTGCTTCTCGAGGAAGGTGAGCTCGTTCACGCTCGCGTGCGGGTGCGCGCGCAGCAGCTCGCCGTACTCTTCCGGAAAGACGGTCGCGAGCGCGAGACACCCGACGCGGCTCAGCAGTCCGAGGAGAAAGCACTCTTCCGGCACCGCGACGCGCACGCGGGTCACGATCCCCTGCATGGCGAGCGCGGTCACCAGCGAGCGCGACCAGAACGCGTCGTAGCCGAAGCCTTCGCAGCGGCCGCTGCGGTATTCGGAGACGAGCGAGAAGCCGAGGGCGAGCTGGCGCACCGTGGCAAGACCGAGCACCATCAGCGCGTCCGGGATCGAGGCGACCGGGCGCCGCCCGCCGAACTGCACCGTGTTGGCCGCCTTCACGATCCGTCCCGAAAGGGCGGGATCGGCCTTGATCGTGCGCGCCATCTCGGCGATGGTCGTGTTGTCGTCCTGCGCCAGCCGCATCACGGCGAGCGCTACCCCTTTCGGGGAGGGGAGCAAGCCGCTGGCCTTCAGCTCCTCGAATCGCGACTTGTCACTGATGGTCATCGGAATCCCGCACGATGGCGGCCGTCGGGCGACCGCCGCGCTGGATGGAGCATCGGCGCGGACGAGAAGAACTTGAGCGGCACCGGAAGTCCTGGTGCCGATGCTCGCGCGTCCATGTCCGAGCGCTCGCCCGTGTCGAAGGGCGGCCCGCCGCGAGGCTTGCGCGAACGGGCTGCCGGGCTGCGCTTGGAACGCCTCGGCGGGCCGGAACTTGAGCCCCGGCGCGCTTCCTGCGGCGCAACACGATACCCACAGAATCTGTGGATAACCTTGTGCACAAGCTTGGGAAGAACGTCCGCTTCCAGACGGAAGCAGCCGCGCCGCGAGCCCCCTGCCCATTTTTTCGGCACGGCTGCCTGCCGGGAAAGACCAGAGCGTGGTGTCGCCCGCGCCGGTGCGGTGTCCGCGACTCGGCCGCCGCGCAAGGCGCTGCGCGGGGCGTCGCTATGACGGCGGCACACGCACGCTCGCGCTAGCCCGGCGGCGCGCTCCGGCCGTCGACCAGGCTGCGCGAGCTCATGTAC
>DATCLR010000085.1:0-12185 GCA_036563785.1 Burkholderiales bacterium
CCTCAAGATCGAGCCGCTCGATCCGGCGCTCTCCGGAGTGGACGAGTCCGGGGCACGGGTGCCGTTCCGCCCGATCCGCGACGTCTCCGAGCTGCGCGAGAACCTCGCCGAGCGCGTGATGGCGGGCTTCGGCGGCGTCGCCGAGTACGGCATCACCGTCCGCTGGGACAAGAATTTCCTCAAGATCATCCGGCTGCTTCTCGAGCGCCGCACCGGGTTCACGCTCATCGGCGGCGTGCGCTTCGGCGGGACGGTGACCGCCGACGACGCGTTCGCGGCCGGGTTCGACCACATCGCGCTCGCGATGGGCGCGGGACGTCCGACGGTGCTCGACCTCCCGAACGGGCTCGCCCGCGGCGTGCGCACGGCGTCCGACTTCCTCATGGCGCTGCAGCTCACCGGCGCGGCGCGCATGGACACGGTCGCGAACATGCAGGTGCGCCTGCCGGTCGTCGTGATCGGCGGCGGGCTCACCGCGATCGACACCGCGACCGAAGCGCTCGCGTATTACCCGGTGCAGGTCGAGAAGTTCCTCGCGCGCTACGAGGTCCTGGTGCGCGAGCGCGGCGAGGCGGCGGTGCGCCGCGCGTGGAGCGACGAGGAGGCGGCGATCGCCGACGAGTTCCTCGAGCACGCGCGCGCGCTGCGCCGCGAGCGCGCGGCCGCGGCGCGCGAGAACCGGCCGGCACGAACCGTCGAGCTGCTGCAGTCCTGGGGCGGCGCCACCATCGCCTACCGCAAGCGCCTGGTCGACAGCCCTTCGTACACGCTCAATCACGAGGAAGTCGAGAAGGCGCTCGAGGAAGGCATACGCTTCGCCGAAGGACTGACGCCGCTCGCGGTCGAGGTGGACGCGAACGGCCACGCACGGGCGCTCCGGATGCGCACAAGCGAGGGCGCGGAGGTCGAGCTTCCGGCGCGCACGATCCTCATCGCCGCCGGCACGCAGCCGAACACCGTGCTCGCGCGCGAAGACGCCGCCGCGCGCATGCGCTTCCGGATCGCCGACCGCTACTTCAGCGCCTGCGACGAGGACGGCCGGCCGGTCGAGCCGGCGCGCGGCCACGCGAAGCCCGAGCAGCCGCACGTGCTGCTCGCGCGCGAGCCCGACGGCCGCTTCCTCAGCTACTTCGGCGACCTGCACCCGACGTACTTCGGCAACGTGGTCAAAGCCATGGCGAGCGCGAAGCAAGGCTACCCGATCGTTTCGCGCGTGCTCGAGCGCGTGCCCGCGGCTTCCGCGCTCTCCGACGCCGAGTTCCTGGCGCGCGTCAACCGCGAGTGGCGCGCCCGCGTGCACGACGTGGTGCGGCTCACGCCCACGATCGTCGAGGTCGTCGTCGAAGCGCCCGCCGCGGCGCGGCGTTTCGAGCCCGGCCAGTTCTACCGGCTGCAGAACTTCGAGGCGCACGCGCCCAAAGTCGCGGGAACCACGCTGGCGATGGAAGGCCTCGCGCTCACCGGCGCCTGGGTGGCCAAGGAGCGCGGCCTGATCTCGCTCATCGTGCTCGAGATGGGCGGCTCGTCCAGTCTCTGCGCGCTGCTCAAGCGCGGCGAGCCGGTGGTGCTCATGGGGCCGACCGGAGCGCCCACCGAGATCCCGCGCGGCGAGACCGTGACGCTCGTCGGCGGCGGCCTCGGCAACGCGGTGCTCTTCTCCATCGGCCAGGCGCTCAAGCGCGCCGGCAACCGCGTGCTCTATTTCGCCGGCTACAAGAAGGCGATCGACCGCTACAAGGTGGCCGAGATCGAAGCGGCGTCGGACGTCGTCGTCTGGTGCTGCGACGAGGCGCCCGGCTTCGCGCCGACGCGCCCGAACGACAAGGCGTTCGTCGGCAACATCGTCCAGGGCATGCTCGCCTACGCGCGCGGCGATCTCGGCGAGCAGCCGCTGCCCTTCGCGGCCACGGACCGCATCATCGCGATCGGCTCCGACCGCATGATGGCGGCGGTGGCCGAAGCCCGGCACACGGTGCTCGCGCCGTACCTGCGCCCGGATCACACGGCGATCGGCTCGATCAACTCGCCGATGCAGTGCATGATGAAGGAGATCTGCGCACAGTGCCTGCAGCCGCACCGCGACCCGGCGACGGGCGAGATCAGCTACGTCTTCAGCTGCTTCAATCAGGACCAGCCGCTCGATCGCGTCGATTTCAAGGCGCTGAACGAGCGTCTCAGGCAGAACGGCACGCAGGAGAAGCTGACCGCGCTCTGGATCGCGCATTGCCGCGCGGAAGGCATGCGCGAAACCGGAACGTAGTCTCGGGTCGTTTCCGCGCCGCCCGAGAGCCGACGCCGAACGGCGCTCTCCGGGCTTTGCGAGCCCGGCGATAGCGCGGGCCGCGTTCGCGACCCGGGTGCTCGCTTCCGGACAGGATCGAGCGACTATGCGGCGGGAGTGAAGCCGAGAACGATATCGAACCGGGCGGCGAGCTCCGAGGGCGAATCGGGAATCGGCGTGAACGGCACGATCACGGACTGCCGCGCTTTCGGATCGCGGATGCTGTTGAGCACGTAGTCGTGCTCGTTGAGCGGCTCGCCGGCCACGTAGCACTGCGTCGTGAAAGGCGGCGTACCCTTCACGTGGACCGCGAAATGAATGTGCGGCGTGCGGCCCGGGTACGGCACGGGTCTGATGGTGCGAAAGTAATACTCCCCCGACGACGCCGTCTCGAACCGCCCGAATCCCTGGAAGTTCGCATCCCGCCTCCCGTGGTGCGCGCTGCCCGGGTGGAGATAGACGCCGTTGGCGTCGACCTGCCAGATCTCGACGACGGCATTGCGGACCGGATTGCCGCGCCGGTCGAGTATGCGACCGCGGAGGTGCGTCACCTGCCCGGCCGCCTGCGCCCCGCCTTCGCCCACGACGACCAGGTCGTTGTCCCGATCGAGCGGAAGCCGCGTCGGATAAAACGGCCCGGCGGTCTGGCGCGGCGTCGGCGTCGGGAACGCCGCTCGCGTACCGCGCGAGCTCGCGGCAGCGAACGCACCGAGGGCGAGACAGCGCAGGAGGCGGCGGCGCGCATCGGAATCGATTCCCGACATGCCCGCTTAGACCGGCGGCACCCGCCGAATTTCCCGCGACCGGACCGCCGCGCCGGAGGCTGCGGACGCTCGGTCGACGCCCGGCTTCGCCGCGCGTGCGCCGCTGCTAGAATGCGCCTTTCGCCGCGTCGGGGGCGCGCCGATTGACCTCCGTCCGTACTCGTGTGCACTCGACCTGTCTAAGGAGCCATGAATCCCACCACCCGACTCATCGAGCAGTACTACGCGGCGTTCAACGCCGGCGACATGCCCGCCTTTCTCGGGCTCCTCACCGAGGACGTGATCCACGACATCAACCAGGGCCGCCGCGAGACCGGACGCGAGGCGTTCGCCGCGTTCATGGAGCGCATGAACGCCAGGTACCGCGAACGGATCGTCGACCTCGTCGTCATGACCAACGACGACGGGACGCGCGCGGCGGCCGAGTTCACGGTGCTCGGGACCTACGTGGCCACCGACGAAGGCCTGCCCCCGGCCAGGGGCCAGACGTACCGGCTGCCCGCCGGCGCCTTCTTCGAGGTGCGCGACGGCAAGATCGCGCGCGTCACCAACTACTACAATCTCCAGGACTGGATCGCACAGGTGAGCGGCTGACGATGACCGACGCGATCGACATCGTGCGCATCCCCGGGCCGGAGCTCCCGCGCTATCTCGGCGAAGTGGCGCGCCTGCGCATCGAGGTGTTCCGCGACTTCCCGTATCTCTACGACGGCGACCTCGGCTACGAAGAGGAGTACCTGCAGACGTACGTCCGCTCGCCGCGCGCGGTGATCGTGCTCGCGTGCGCCGGCGACCGCATCGTCGGCGCATCGACCGCGATCCCGCTCGCCGACGAGTCCGAGGAGTTCCAGCGTCCGTTTCTGGCGCACGGCTACGAGCTCGAGGAAGTGTTCTACTGCGGCGAGTCCGTGCTGCAGCGCGACTACCGCGGCCGCGGTATCGGCGTGCGCTTCTTCGAGGAGCGCGAAGCGCATGCGCGGGCGCTCGGCGGCTTCCGCTGGTCGAGCTTCTGCGCGGTCGAGCGGCCCGAGAACCACCCTCTGCGGCCGGCCGACTACGTGCCGCTCGACGCCTTCTGGACGAAGCGCGGCTACACCCGGCACCCGGAGCTCTGGACCACGTTCCGCTGGAAGGACATCGATCAGCCGGAGCAGACCGACAAGAAGATGGTGTTCTGGCTCAAGCGACTGGAGCCGGCAGGCTGATGGCGCGCCAACCCCTTCGCATCGCGGCCGCGCAGTACGACATCGGCTACTTCGAGCGCATCGACGAATACCGCGCGAAGGCGCGCCGCTGGGTCGAGGAGGCGGCCGGCAACGGCGCGCGGCTGCTCCTGTTCCCGGAGTACGCGAGCATGGAGCTGGCATCCCTCTTCCCGCGCGAGGTGCAGCGTGCGCTGCCGGCGCAGCTGCGCAGCATGCAGGACCTGCTCGACGACTACCTCGGGCTGTACGCGGAGCTCGCGCGCACGCACCGCGTCTACATCCAGCCCGGGACGTTTCCGGTGCGCCTCGAGAACGGGCAGTACCGCAACCGCGCGTACTTCTTCCATCCGGACGGCCGGCACGAGTATCAGGAAAAGCTCCAGATGACGCGCTTCGAATCCGAGCGCTGGCTGATCGACCCGGGCGAAGAGCTCAAGGTGTTCGATACCGCGTTCGGCCGCGTCGCGGTCAGCGTCTGCTACGACGTCGAGTTTCCGCTGCTCGCGCGCCGGCAGGTCGAGGCGGGCGCCGAGCTGATCCTGGTGCCGAGCTGCACCGACACGCTCGCGGGATACCATCGCGTCCGCGTCGGCTGCCAGGCGCGGGCGCTCGAGAACCAGTGCTACGTCGTGCAGTCCTCGACCGTCGGCGAAGCGCGCTGGTCCGAGGCGGTCGACGTCAACGTCGGCGCCGCGGGGATCTACACCCCGATCGATTACGGCTTTCCGGATAACGGCGTGCTCGCGGCCGGCGAGCTCAACCGGCCGGGCTGGGTGTACGGCGATCTCGATTTCGAGAGAGTCGCGCACGTGCGCGAAGCCGGGCAGGTGTTCAACTTCCGCGACTGGACCAAGCAGCTGAGGTTCTGACCGCGGCGCGGGCGGCGCCTCGTCCGGCGCGCTCTACCCTGCGTCAACCCGCCCCGCCGGACGCGCCGCGCGCCGGCGGCCGCCGGCGGCGGAAGTCGCGCAGCAGCTCCTGCGCGCAGTTGTGGCCCGGGGCCCCGGTGACGCCGCCGCCCGGGTGCGCACCCGACCCGCAGAGATACAGGCCTGGCACCGGGCCCCGGTAGTCCGCGTAGCCGAGGAGCGGGCGCGCCACGAACAGCTGATCGAGCGTGAGCGCGCCGTGGAAGATGTCGCCGCCGACGAGGCCGAACTCGCGCTCGAGATCGGCCGGTGAAAGCGCGCTCCACGCGATAACCGACCGGCGGAATCCGGGTGCGGCCGCCTCGATCACGTCGAAAATCCGCTCCACCGCCTCCTCCTTGCGTGCGCTCCAGTCGGCGTGCGGATCGAAATGCTGGCAGAAGAGGCTCGCGACGTGCCGGCCCGGCGGCGCGAGCGAGTCGTCGAGCGTGCTCGGAATCACCATCTCGACGATCGGCGCGCGCGCCATGCCGTCCGTGCGCGCATCGAGGTAGGCGCGCTCCATGTAGCGCAGCGAAGGCGCGAGGATGATCCCCGAAGCGTGATGCGGTCCCGGCTCCGGCAGGCACGTGAAGCGGGGCAGCTCGGCGAGCGCCACGTTCATGCGAAACGAGGCCGAGCCGCACCTGTAGCCGCGCATGCGCTCGACGAACTCGGCCGGCAGGTCGCGCGCGTCCATGAGCTGCAGGTACAGGAGCCTCGGGTTGACGTTCGCCACCACGGCGCGCGCCTCGACGACGTCGCCGTTCGCGAGCACCACGGCCGCCGCACGCCCGCCGCGAACTTCCACCTTCTCGACCGCTGCGCCGCAGGTAATGTCGACGCCGAGAGCGCGCGCCTCGGCGGCGAGCGCCTCGCTGATCGCGCCCATGCCGCCGATCGCGTGCCCCCAGGCGCCGCGCTTGCCGTTCACTTCGCCGAAGGCGTGGTGCAGCAGCACGTACGCGCTTCCCGGCGTGTACGGGCTCGCGTAGTTGCCCACCACGGCGTCGAAGCCGAACGCCGCCTTGATCCCGTCCGACTCGAACCAGCGGTCGAGCACGTCGGCGGCGCTCTTCGTGAAGAGGTCGTACACGTCGCGCCGCCCCTCCATATCCAGACGGAAGAGGTCGTAGCCGAGCCTGAGCGCCGCGAGCGCGTCGTGCACGCCGCCCCCGACGTTGGGAGGCGTGCGCAGCACCAGGCCGCGCAGCACGTCGGCGACGCGGTCGATCGTGCGGTAGTAGTCCGGAAGCCGCCGCGCGTCGCCTTCGGAGAACTTCGCCACCTCCCGCCGGGTGTCGGCGAGCGTCGGCCCGATCTTGAGGTAATCGCGCTCCGAGAGCGGCAGGAAGTTCGCGAACGGCCGCTCCACGATGCGCAGCCCCCGCTCCGCCAGCCTGAGCTCGCGGATGATCTTCGGCTGCAGCAGGCTCACGGTGTACGCCGCGACGGAGTTCCGGAACCCCGGATGGAACTCCTCGGTGACGGCCGCGCCGCCGACGCGCGGGCGGCGCTCGAGCATCCGCACCTTGAGGCCGGCTCGGGCGAGGTAGCAGGCGCAGACCAGGCCGTTATGCCCCGCGCCGATGATGACGGCGTCGTACAAGCTGCCAGGCTCCGTCGTACGGGATCGGGCCATTAGACCACGCACGCCGGGTGGCGACGAGCGATCAAAAAAAGAACGGGCTTCCCCGGCGCTCGCTCGTCCGAAGCCCGCGAAAGAGGAGACATGCAGAAGCCGGCCCCGCAGCCATGGACCGGTCGCGCCAGTCTTCGCGCCCTCGTGCCGCCGTGCAACGCCGCAACGACTGCGGCCATGCTGACGGACGACGCGAAGCCGCGCCGCCAAGCGCATGAATCGGCGCCCGTTCGGCGGCCGCGCGCCGCGCGCTCGGGTGGATTACCTAGGGATTTTTCGCCCGACAGGCCCCGGCGGAGCACGCCGGGGCCGCGCCGCGCTACGGAATCAGCACGGTGGAACCGGTCGTCTTGCGCGCCTCGAGGTCGCGGTGCGCCTGCGCGGCTTCGCGCAGTGGGTAGGTCTGGTTGATCTGGATCCGCACCGCCCGCTTCTTGACGACGTCGAAAAGCTCGCGCGCCCCCTTCAAGAGGTCCTCGCGCTTCGCGAAGTAGGTCTGCATCGTCGGGCGCGTGACGTAGAGCGAGCCCTTCTGCGCGAGGATGCCCAGATTGAACGCGTCGACCGGGCCCGAGGCGTTGCCGAAGCTGACCATGAGGCCGAAGGGCTGCAGGCAATCGAGCGAGTCCATGAACGTGGCCTTGCCGACGCCGTCGTAGACCACCGGCACGCCCGCGCCCTTGGTGATCTGCTTCACGCGCTCGGGAAAGCTCTCTTCGCTCGTCACGATCACGTGCTTGCAGCCCGCCTTCTTCGCGAGCGCCGCCTTCTCGCGGCTGCCGACGGTGCCGATCACGGTCGCGCCGAGGTACTTCGCCCACTGACACAGGATCAGGCCGACGCCGCCCGCGGCCGCGTGCACGAGGATCGTGTCCCCCTTCTTCACGCGATACGTGCGCCGCAGGAGATACTGGGCGGTAAGGCCCTTCAGCATCATCGCCGCGGCCGTGCGATCGTCGATCCCCGCCGGGATCTTCACCAGCCGCTCCGCCGGGCGCAGGCACACCTCGGCGTAGGCGCCGATCGGGTGCGCGTAGGCGACGCGGTCGCCCTTCTTGAACTCCTTCACCCGCGGGCCGACCGCCTCGACGACGCCCGCGCCCTCCATGCCGAGCGTGAGCGGCAGCGGCATCGGATACAGTCCGCTCCGGTGATAGGTATCGATGTAATTCAGCCCGATGGCGGTGTTGCGCACCAGGACCTCGCCCGGGCCGGGCTTGCCGACCTCGACCTCCTCCCACCGCATCTTCTCGGGGCCGCCGGTCTCGTGGATACGGATAGCGTAGGGCATGCGATTTCTCCTTCTCGTTTGGCGCGTATCTTAGCGAATCTGTGGCGGCGGCGGCGAGGCTGATAAAATCGGCGGACCGTGCTTTCCCATTAACGATCCCAACGCCGCCGGCGCTCCGGTGAAACGCTGATCCCCCGAATCGCATGCCCGAATCCAAACGCCGTCTGCTCGTCACCAACGCGCTGCCGTACGCCAACGGCGCCATCCATATCGGCCACCTGGTCGGCTACATCCAGGCGGACATCTGGGTGCGGCACCAGCGCATGCAGGGCCACACGGTCCACTACGTCTGCGCCGACGACACGCACGGCACGCCGATCATGCTCTCCGCCGAGAAGGAGGGGGTGACGCCGGAGGAGCTCATCGCGCGCATGCACCGCGAGCACGTGCGCGACTTCACCGGGTTTCTCGTGGAGTTCGACAACTACTACACCACGCACAGCGAGGAGAACCGGGCGCTCGCGTACGACATCTACCGCAAGCTCAAGGCGAAGAACCTGATCGCGGTGCGCACGATCGAGCAGTTCTACGACCCGGTCAAAGGCATGTTCCTGCCGGACCGCTACGTGAAGGGCGAGTGCCCGAAGTGCGGCGCGCCCGACCAGTACGGCGACGCGTGCGAGGTCTGCGGCTCGACGTACGCCGCCACCGACCTCAAGAACCCGTACTCGGCCGTGTCGAACGCGAAGCCGGTGCTCAAGACCTCGGAGCACTACTTCTTCAAGCTCACCGAATGCGCCGACTTCCTGCGCGAGTGGACGCGCGCCCCCGGGCACCTGCAGCCCGAGGCGCTCAACAAGATGCAGGAGTGGCTCGGGGCGCCGGGCGAGAACCGCCTGGTCGACTGGGACATCTCGCGCGACGCGCCGTACTTCGGCTTCGAGATCCCCGACGCGCCGGGGAAGTACTTCTACGTCTGGCTCGACGCGCCGATCGGCTACCTCGCGAGCTTCAAGAACTGGTGCGACCGCAACGGCGTCGACTTCGACGCCTTCCTCGCCGATCCGAAGACCGAGATGGTGCACTTCATCGGCAAGGACATCCTGTACTTTCACGCGCTGTTCTGGCCGGCGATGCTGCACGCCGCCGGCTACAAGACGCCGGACGCGATCTACACCAACGGCTTCCTCACGGTGAACGGCGGCAAGATGTCGAAGTCGCGCGGCACTTTCATCACGGCCGAGAGCTACCTGCGGCTCGGCCTCAACCCCGAGTGGCTGCGCTACTACTACGCCGCCAAGTCGAACAGCGCGATCGAGGACCTGGATCTCAACCTCGAGGATTTCGTCGCGCGCGTGAACAGCGACCTCGTAGGCAAGTACATCAACATCGCGAGCCGCTGCGCCGGCTTCCTCACGAAGCACTTCGACGGGCGCCTGGCGCTGCCCGACCCCGAGTCGCACGACGGCAAGAACCTGATAAACGGCGCCACCACCACGGGCCTACTGATCAAGGAGTCGTACAACGCGCGCGAGTACGGGCGCGCGGTGCGCGACATCATGGGCGCCGCCGACCGCCTCAACGCCGCGATCAACGACGCCAAGCCCTGGGAGCTCGTGAAGGACCCCGCGAAGCGCACGCAGCTGCACGAGGTGTGCTCGAAGGCGATGCACGGGTTCTACGCGCTCTCGATCTGGCTCGCGCCGATCCTGCCCGCCACCGCGCGGCGCGTGGCCCGCGAGCTCTTCGGACTGGAGCGCGATTTCACCTGGGAGGACCTCAAGCGCCTGCCCGAGCGCATCAATCCTTATAAACACCTGCTGACGCGCATCGATCCGAAGCAGATCGAGGCGCTGGTCGAAGCGAACAAGGAAAGCCTGCAGCCGGCGCCCGCGCGCGCCGGCCAACCGGAGACATCCGCCGTGCCCTCGGAAAGCGCTCCCGCGACGATCACGATCGACGACTTCGCGAAGATCGACCTGCGGGTCGCCCGCATCGTCAAGGCCGAGTACGTCGAAGGCGCCGACAAGCTGCTGCGCCTGACGCTCGACGTCGGCGCGCTCGGTCGGCGCCAGGTGTTCGCCGGAATACGCTCGGCCTACGATCCCGCCGGGCTCGAAGGCCGGCTCACGGTGCTGGTCGCGAACCTCGCGCCGCGCAAGATGAAATTCGGCGTGTCCGAAGGCATGGTGCTCGCGGCCTCGGACGCGGAGGGCAAGAAGCCCGGCATCTACCTGCTCGCCCCCGACAGCGGCGCCGAGCCCGGCATGCGCATCAAGTAGCGGCGGGCGCTCAGTAGACGCCGGGCACGAAGCGCTTGACCCGGCGCGCGTACGCCGCGTACTCGGGGAAGCGTTCGCGCAGCCAGGCTTCCTCGCGCCCCGCCTTGCGGTCGAAGAAGAGCCCGACCGCGAAGCCGAACACCAGCCCCGCGACGCTCAGCCACGCGAGCGCCCACCCGAACGCGGCGAGCACGATGCCGCTGTAGACGGGGTGGCGCACGTAGCGATAGACGCCGCGCGTCACGAGCCCGGCGCCGTCGCGCGGGCGCGGATAGGGCGTGAGCGCGGACCCGAGCGCACCCAGGCCGGCGCCGGCGAGCGCGCCGCCGGCGAGCACGAGCAGCACGCCCACGAACTGCGGCGCGCGATCGAAGCTCGCCGCCGCGCGCGTCGAGGGCGCGAGGACGAGCGCCGCGAGCAGCACCAGCGCCTGCGCGACCACCCACCATCCGCCGCGCGCCCGGAAATCTCGAGAGTCCGCCATGCGCCGGATTATTGCGACCGGCGAAACGGCCGGCCATACTGGCGCGCCATGACCTCGCCCGCCGACGCGACGCTCGCCGACCGCATCGACGCATTGCTTCCGCAGACGCAGTGCACGCGCTGCGGCTATCCGCGCTGCCGCGCCTACGCCGAAGCCGTCGCACGCGGCGAAGCCGACTTCAACCGGTGCCCGCCCGGCGGCGCAACGACGCTCGATGCGCTCGTGCGCCTGCTGGGACGCGAGCCGAAGCCGCTCGACCCGGCGAACGGCGGTCCCCTGCCGCGCCGGCGCGCCGTGATCGACGAGGCGCGCTGCATCGGGTGCCGCAAATGCGTCGACGTCTGCCCGGTCGATGCCATCGTCGGCGCGCGGCGCTGGATGCACACCGTGATCGCGGCGCAGTGCACCGGCTGCGAGCTCTGCCTCGCGCCCTGCCCCGTCGACTGCATCGGGATGGTTCCCGTCGACCCGCCCGCGGACGCCGGACCGTGGCCGGACTATTCGGCCGCGGAAGTCGCCGCCTGGCGCGCCCGCACGGAAGCCCGGCTGCAGCGCCTCGCCGACCGCAAAGCGCGGCGCGAAGAGCGCCGGACCGCGCGCCGCGCCGCCTCGCTCGCCGATGCGCCGCCGCCGGAGGTCATTCGGGCAGAGCTTCGCGCCACGCTCGAGCGCGCGCGCCGCAAGCGCGGTCTAGTAAGATAAGCCCGCCGCAAGGGATACCGCGAACGCGGACGAAGGGATCGGGAAGCGCCGCCGCGCGGGGCGCGCGACCGGATTCCGTCCCGTCGTTCGTTCTCTGCGGCCGCTACGACAAGAACCGAGATCGAACACCCGACGGAGGCATGACTCCCGCGAAGCGCCGCGTGCTGTTCGCGCGCCTGCAGCGCGCGAACCCCTCGCCCACGACCGAGCTCAACTACAGCACGCCGTTCGAGCTGCTCGTCGCCGTGATCCTGTCGGCGCAGGTGACCGACAAGAGCGTCAACAAGGCCACCGAGCAGCTCTTCAAAGTCGCCAATACGCCCGAAGCGATGCTCCGGCTCGGCGTGCGCGGGCTCAAGCGCTACGTGAAATCGATCGGCCTCTACAACACCAAGGCCCGCAACATCATCGAGACCTGCCGCATTCTGCTGAAGGAGCACGGCGGCGAAGTGCCGCGCACGCGCGAGGCGCTCGAAGCGCTGCCGGGCGTCGGGCGCAAGACGGCGAACGTGATCCTCAACACCGCGTTCGGCGAGCCGACCATCGCCGTCGACACGCACATTTTCAGGGTCGCCAACCGCACCGGGCTGGCGCCGGGGCGCACCGTGCGCGAGGTCGAGGACCGGCTGGTGCGGGAGGTGCCGCCCGCCTACCGGCGTAACGCACACCACTGGCTGATCCTGCAC
>DATCLR010000092.1:0-9222 GCA_036563785.1 Burkholderiales bacterium
CGCGCGTGCGCGTGCGGCGAGCGCACGAACACGCCGTAGGCCTGACCGGGAAGATTGACGTCGTCGAGGTAGCGGCCGCGGCCGGTGAGGAACCGCTCGTCCTCGACGCGCGCGGCCGGCTGTCCGATTCCGAACTTCTGCACGGCGCTCACCTCTTGCTGTTTCGTCGCTCCGGCGGCGCCGCCGCCGGAAAGCCCCGTATTGTAGACGCCGTCCGAGGCGCGCGTACGGTGCGGCGCGCGCGAGCGGGTCGGTGCGTGCTGCGCCGCGGGGAAGCGCGCGCTTACGCGCCCCGCGCTGGCCGGCGGGTGGCCGGCCGGATAAGATCGCGCAACACGCCCATCCGCCGCCCGCGCGTGAACAGCCAGCAGAACGTCGCGGATTTCGCGAACCTCGGTCCCCGGGCCAGGGAGTGGCTCGCCGCGATCGGCGTGCGGACGCGGCGCGATCTCGAGCGCCTCGGCGCGGTCGCGGTGTACAAGCGCCTGCGTGAGCGAGGCTACCCGGCGACGCTCGAGCTCGTGTACGCGCTCGAAGCCGCGCGGCAGGGCATCGCAAAGCATCGCCTGCCGGCGGCGACGCGCAAGCGTCTCGAGGTGCAGGCGCGCGACGCGGTGCGCCCGCGCTGCGCGTGGGCGGGAGACGATCCGCTGTACGTGCGCTACCACGACGAGGAATGGGGCGTGCCGGTGCACGACGACCGCACGCTCTTCGAGTTTCTGATCCTCGAAGGCGCGCAGGCCGGCCTGAGCTGGATCACGATTCTGAGAAAGCGCGAAGCCTATCGGGCGGCGTTCGCGGACTTCGACCCCGCGCGGGTGGCGCGCTTCGATGCCCGGCGTATCGACCGGCTGATGCGCGACGACGGCATCGTGCGCAACCGTCTCAAGCTCGAGGCGGCCGTGGCGAACGCGCGCGCCTTCCTCGCGGTGCAGCGGGAGTTCGGCAGCTTCGACCGCTACGCGTGGCGCTTCGTGAACGGGCGGCCGCTCGTCAACCGGCCGGCGACTCACGCAGACGTGCCGGCCCGCACGGAAATCTCCGATGCCCTCAGCGCGGATCTTCGGCGTCGCGGCTTCCGCTTCGTCGGCTCCACCATCTGCTACGCCTTCATGCAGGCGGTCGGCATGGTGAACGACCACGTGCAGAGCTGCTTTCGCTGCCCGCCGCGCCGAAGCGCAGTCCGCTGAGCCGGACCCGGCCAACCGTGCGCGTCCTCGAGCCGGCCGCGAGGCGCCGCCCGCTGTCGTAGACGGAAGCCGCCGCGACTAAGCCTGGCGCGCCGAGTGCTCGCGCTTCAGCGCGGTCAGCTCGCGCCAATGCCGCACCACGGCCGGCATCGGCGGGGGCGCGACGTTGAGGCCGAGCGCGCGCAGGACCTCCTCCGTCGGCACCGTGCGCCGTCCCTCCAGGAACAGGCCGCGCGTGGTCGCGATCGCATACAGCGCGTCGCCCGACTCGATGCGGTGCTCGGCATAGAAGTACTTCTCGTCCCAGGTGAGCAGCCGCGTCACCACCTCGAACTTCTGGAACGGACGCAGCGGCCGCACGAAGTTCACGTCGGCCGCCGACATGACGGGGCGCCAGCGGCGTCGGATCAGGTGCCGCAGCAATCCGGTCTGCGCGACGAAGTGCAGGCGCCCGAGATCCATCACGGTCAGGTAGCGGCCGTTGTTCATGTGCAGATTCAGATCGCAGTCGTTCGGCCACACGCGAAACGCGACGCGCGATTCCGCGAACGGGTCGCGGCGCGGCACGAACGGCAGCAGCAGGAGCAGCTTGAGCAGGCGCAGGTAGAGGTTCATCGGGTCGTTGGGCGAGAGGCGGACGCTCCCCTCGGAGGCCGCGGCTTACGTCATGAGCCCGGGCAAGTAGGTCGCGAGGTCCGGGAACAGCACCAGGATCACGACGAGGACGATGAGCGTCAGGACGAAGGGGATCACGCCGCGGAAGATCTCGACCAGGCTCACGCCCGGAGCGACCGAATTGATCACGAACACGTTCATGCCCATGGGCGGCGTGATCAGACCGAGCTCCACCGTGATGGTGACGACGACTCCGAACCAGATCGGATCGAAGCCGAGCTGCTCGATCACCGGGAAGATGATCGGTATCGTCAGGATGATCATCGCCATGGCGTCGAGCAGACAGCCGAGGATCAGGTAGAAGACGAGGATCACCGCGAGCACGCCGTAGGGACCGATCGGCAGCCCCGCGAACCAGGCCGCGAGCTGCTGCGGCACCTGCGTGATCGTGAGGAAGTAGCCGAAGAGCAGCGCGCCGATGAGCACCACGAAGATCGACACCGAGGTGCGCAGCGACTCGACCAGACTGCCGAGGATGCTCCCGCCGGTGAGGCGCTGCCGCAAGAGCCCGACCGCGAGCACGCCGACGGCGCCGAGCGCGGCCGCCTCGGTGGCGGTCACCAGCCCGCCGTAGATCCCGCCGATGACGGCGACGAACACGAGCAGCACAGCCCAGATGCCGGCGAGCGACGCCCAGCGCTCCGACCAGGGAATGCGCCTGCCGGCGGGCAGCAGCTCCGGACGCAGCACGCCGATCAGCTTCACGGTCGCGAGCAGGAGCACCACGGCCACGATCCCCGGCGCGATGCCGGCGATGAAGAGCTTGCCGATGTCCTGCTCGGTCAGGAAGCCGTACACCGCGAGCACCACCGAGGGCGGAATCAGGATGCCGAGGGTGCCGCCGGCCGCGATCACCCCGGTAGCGACGCGCGCGCTGTAGCCGTGCCGCTCCATTTCCGGGAGGGCGATGCGGGTCATGGTCGCCGAGGTCGCGACCGAGGAGCCGCAGATCGCGGCGAACCCGGCGCAGGCGGAGATGGTCGCGAGCGCGAGCCCTCCCCGCTGGCGCCCGAACCAGGCGTTGCCCGCGCGGAACAGCTCGGAGCTCATGCCGGTCGCGGCGGCAAGCGAGCCCATGAGGATGAACATCGGAATCAGGGCAAAGTCGTAGGTCGTCACCGTGCGGATCGGCGAGAGCGCGAGCAGGTTGAGCGCCGCATCCATGCCCGCCACCGCCCCGAAGCCGCCGATACCGACGATGCCGAGCGCGATGCCGATCGGAATGCGCACGGCCATCAGGGCGAACAGCACGATGAAGCCGAGGACCGCGACGGCGTCGTTCGACATGGCGCGCTACTCCGCCGACGGCACCGTGCCCGCGCCGCCGCGCCCGCGCGCGAGGAGGTAGAAGCGCGCCGCGCAGGCCGCGAACGCGGCGGCCACGCCGAGCCACGCGAGCGCATAGAACGGCCACACCGGCAGCCGCAGGTCGAACGTCGACTCGTTCGCCCGGTAGACGTCCTGCACCTTGGCGAGCAGCATCCAGGCGAACGCGGCGATCGCGAGGAGCGTCACGAGATTGGCCGCGAGGTCCATCGCGCGGCGGGCGCGATCCGGCAACACCTGCCAGACGAGATCGACACGAATGTGGGCGTCGTGGAAGCTCGCGCTCGCGAGCCCCCAAAGGACGGCGCAGCCGAGGAGCAGCCGGGAGATATCGAAGCCGTCCGGAATCGGCAGCGCGAAGAGATAGCGCAGCACCGCGCCGACGAAGACGAGGAGCGTGATCGCGCCGAGCAGGAGCGCCGCCACGCGCTCGATCCAGGTCATGACCGCCTCGATACGGGCTTCGAGCTTCACGAGTGTCCCCCCTTGCGTGTGCCGGCGGCCGCGCGTGAAGCGCCCGGCAGCGAACCGGCGGGCCAAAGGCTATTACAATGTGGGGGTCAAGCGCCATCCGCGCGGTGCAGCCGCGAGTGGTGCGCCGCGCCCGTCGAACGAGGAGACTGCGATGCTCGAGCACATGACCGTTACGACCCGGTATCTCTGCACCATCGAGGCCGAAGTCGCGCCCCCGCTGCAGATCGCGCAGCACGGGAAGCTCGCGCGGCGCATGGTGCCGATCGTCGGCGGCAAAGTGAGCGGCCGCATCAACGGCGTGATCCTGCCGGGCGGCGCCGACTGGCAGTACGTGCACGAGGACGGCGCGACCGACGTCGAGGCGCACTACTGCCTCGAGCTCGAAGGCGGCGACGTGGTCGAAGTGCAGAGCTCCGGCGTGCGCAGCGGCGACCCGGCGGTGCTGGCGCGCGTGTTCGCCGGCGAAGCCGTGCCGCCGGACGCGTACTACTTCCGCACGGGCATCAAGCTGCGCACTTCGGCGCCCCGCTACGCCTGGCTCACGCGCTTCCTCGCGATCGGCATCGCCGCCCGCTCGCGCGACGGCGTGCTCATCCGCGTGTTCGAGGTCGAATAGCGCGAGCGGCGCCGTCCGACGCTTTCGCCCCGCGCCGCCGCGAATCGAACGGCCGTGCGCCGTGGACTTGCGGTCGAGCACCGCTTATTCTGCGCCGGTACCCGGACCGCCGGCGCCGGGGATTCGCCTCGGGTCGGCGTGCCGATTCCTTCCACTGAAGAGGAGGTTGTGACCATGAGACGCCCGAGCATCAAAGGGGGCATCCTCGCCGGGATTCTCGCCGGCGCGGTACTCGCGGCGCCCGGCGCGCCCGTGCTGGCGCAAGACAAGCCGGTGCACCTGAAGCTCGCCCACTGGGTGCCCGCGAAGCACCCCATTCACCCGAGCCTCATCGCCTGGGGCGAGAGCATCACCAAAGCCTCGAACGGCACCATCACGTTCTCCTTCTTCCCGGCGCAGCAGCTCGGGCCGGCGAAGGACCATTACGCGATGACCGAGAGCGGCATCACCGATCTGAGCTTCATCAATCCCGGCTACACCCCGGGGCAGTTCCCGGTCGTCGCCGCCGGCGAGCTTCCGTTCCTGATCACGAACGCGAAGGCGGGCTCGCGGGCGTTCGACGAGTGGTACCGCCGGCACAACGCGAAGGAGATGCGCAACGTGCACTACTGCCTCGCGTTCCTGCACGATCCGGGCACGTTCCATTCCCGGGAGCCGATCGTCTCGCCCGCGCAGGTGAAGGGGCTCAAGGTGCGCCCGGCGCACGCCACGATGGCCCGCTTCGTGAACCTGCTGGGCGGCGCCAGCGTGCAGGTATCGGCGCCGGAGGCGCGGGACGCGATCGCCAAAGGCACGGCCGACGCCCTCACCTTCCCGTGGAACTCGGTGGTGCTGTTCGGCATCGACAACGTCACCAAGCACCATCTCGACATGCCGCTCTACGTGACGACGTTCGTCATGCCGATGAACAAGGCGAAGTACGAGAGCCTGTCGGCGGCGCAGAAGAAGGTCATCGACTCGCACTGCACGTCCGAGTGGGCGGAGAAGCTCGCGACCCCCTGGGCCGAGTGGGAGGCGGCCGGACGCGAGGCGATGTCGAAGAAGCCGGACCACACGCTCCACCGTCCGAGCGCCGCGGACGTGGCCGCGTGGCGCAAGGCGGCGGAACCGCTGCAGGCCGCGTGGGCGGAGGACGTCAAGCGCGCGGGCCAGGACCCGGCAGCGATCTACGACGATCTGATCGCGACGCTGCGCAAGCACAACTCGCTGTACGAAGGCCACTAGCCGGTCGCCCCGGATGCCGCAACGGGCCCCCTCGCGGGGCCCGTTTTTCTTCGGGACCTTTGCCGACGCGGCGCGGAGCGCGAGAATCCGCGCATGATCGCCTGGGACCGGGTCGACACCGTGCTGCTCGACATGGACGGCACGCTGCTCGACCTCCGTTTCGACAACCACTTCTGGCAGGAGCACCTGCCGCGGCGCTACGCCGAGCGCCACGGCCTCGATGTCGCGGCGGCGCGCGCCGAGCTCACGGCGCGCTACCGCCGCGTCGAGGGCACGCTCCACTGGTACTGCGTCGACTATTGGACCCGGGAGCTCGGGCTCGACGTCGCGCTGCTCAAGCGCGAGGTCGAGCACCTGATCGCGGTGCATCCGCACGTGCTCGAGTTCCTGGGCGCGGCGCGCGCCGCCGGCAAGCGGCTCCTGCTCGCCACCAACGCGCACACCGCTGCGCTCGCGCTGAAGCTCGAGCGCACCCGCCTCGGCGCGTACTTCGACGCCGTCGTGAGCGCGCACCAGTTCGGCGCCCCGAAAGAGCACCGCGGCTTCTGGCAGGCGCTCGCGCGGGCGCACCCGTTCGCACCGCCGCGCGCGGTGCTGTTCGACGACAGCCTTCCGGTGCTTCGCGCGGCGGCGGCCTACGGCATCGGCCAGGTGGTCGCAATGAAGCGTCCGGACTCGGGCGGCCCGGAGCGCCAGGTCGCGGAGTTTCCGGCAATCGCCGACTTCCGCGAGGCGATGGCCGGGCTCGGCTAGCGCTTGGCGGGCTTGAAGCGCCGATCCCAGTTCTTGAAGCGCTTGCGGCAGTAGCGCTCGAGCGACTCGTAGTCGGGAAAGAACAGCTCGAAGTCGTCCGCCCCGGCCGGCCCGTCGAACTCGCAGTCCTCGTTCGAGTGGTCGCGGCACACCTGCGGGCGCTTCTCGTAGATGCCGCAGCGCCCGTCCGGCTGGAGGTGGCGGCAGCGGTTGTTGATGAGCAGGAACCACCCGTCCTCGTCCTTGTAGACCTGGGTGTTGAAGTGCGAGATCTGCCAGAGCAGCAGGTCGAAGTCCTCCATCGAACGGGGGGTCTCGATGTGCTGCGTGAGATAGGTGCAGCAGGTCGAGCCCCGGCAGAAGCTGCACTTGTTCTCCGGCGTGATCTTCACCGGCTCGGCCGGCTTTATCGGTATGACGGTGGTCATGAGTCGCCGTGTGCGGATGACGAGCGGCCATTATATGTACGCGGTCATGGCGAGACGAGACGGCGCGCCCCACAACCGCGAAAGTCTCGCATAGAATATGGCAATCGCGGCGAGGAACCGGCAGTGAAGCTCAGCGTCAAGGACTTCAGAGCGTGGGAGCACAAGTGCATCACGCTCCTCGGCATGTCGGGCGTCGGCAAGACGCGCCTCGCGCATCGCCTGCGGCGGCGCAACTGGTTCCACTACTCGGGCGACTACCGGATCGGCACCCGCTACCTGGACGAGCCGATCCTGGACAACATCAAGGCGATGGCGATGCAGGTGCCGGTCCTGCGCGACCTGCTGCGCTCGGACTCCATCTACATCAGCAACAACATCACGTTCGACAATCTGCAGCCGGTGTCGAGCTTCCTCGGGAAGCTCGGCGACCCGGAGCGCGGCGGGCTCAGCCTCAAGGAGTTCAAGCGCCGCCAGGAGCTGCACCGCCAGGCGGAAATCGCCGCGATGAAGGACGTGCCCGACTTCATCCGCAAGGCGCAGGAAATCTACGGCTACCGCCACTTCGTCAACGACGCCGGCGGGAGCGTGTGCGAGCTCGACGACCCGGAAGTGCTGCAGGTGCTCGCGGAGCACACGCTGATCATCTACATCCAGGCGACGCACGAGGACGAGCAGGCGCTGATCCAGCGCGCCGAGGAGAACCCGAAGCCGCTCTACTACCGCGAGGAGTTCCTCGACGAGCAGCTCGAGATCTACATGCGCGAGCGCCGGCTCGACTACGTCGCCCAGATCGACCCCGACGACTTCGTGCGCTGGATGTTCCCGCGGCTCTTCTATGCGCGCATCCCGCGCTACGAGGCGATCGCGCGCGAGTACGGTTACGTCGTGACGACGGCCGACGTGGCGCGCGTGCGGGACGAAGCCGATTTCCTGCGCCTCGTCGAGCGCGCCCTGCAGCAGCAGTCTTAGCGAGGGAAACGATGCCGCTCGTCGCCAACTCCGATCTGCCCACCTTCGAGGCGCTCCGGCGCGAGGGCGAGACGATCGTCCCGCGCGAGGTCGCGCTCAAGCAGGACATCCGCGAGCTGCACATCGGGCTGCTCAACATGATGCCGGACAGCGCGCTCGCCGCCACGGAGCGGCAGTTCTTCCGCCTGATCGGCGAGAGCAACCAGATCGCGCAGTTCTACATGCACCCGTTCACGCTCAAGGAGATCGAGCGCGGCCCGCAGGCGCGCGCGCACATCGAGCGCTACTACGAGACGTTCGAGGACATCCAGCGCCAGGGGCTCGACGCGCTCATCATCAGCGGCGCCAACGTGACCGGACCGAACCTCGCCCACGAGCCGTTCTGGGAGCCGCTGATAGAGGTCATCGACTGGGCGT
This sequence comes from Burkholderiales bacterium, assembly GCA_036563785.1. Classification (GTDB taxonomy): domain Bacteria; phylum Pseudomonadota; class Gammaproteobacteria; order Acidiferrobacterales; family Sulfurifustaceae; genus JACQFZ01. The sequence continues at coordinate 8,073 of DATCLR010000092.1, forward strand.
ACGAGAATGTCACGTCGACGCTGTGTTCGTGCCTCGCGACCCACGCGGTGCTGCAGTTCCGCTACGGCAAGCGCCGCATTCCGCTCGGCTTCAAGCGCTGGGGCGTGTATCCGCACCGCGTGGTCGACCGCCGCCATCCGCTCGTGAGCGACGTCAACACGCGCTTCGACGTGCCGCACTCGCGCTTCAACGAGATCACGCGCCAGCAGTTCGAGGAGGCCGGACTGCCCATCCTGGTCGAGAGCGAGACGGCCGGCGTACACCTCGCCGTGAGCGAGGACGGCTTCCGCATCGTGTTCTTCCAGGGCCACCCGGAGTACGACACCATCAGTCTGTTCAAGGAGTACCGGCGCGAGGTGCTGCGCTTTGCCGAGGGCGCGCGCCCCGACTACCCGCCGCTGGTCGAGAACTACTTCCCGCTGCGCGTGCAGGCGATTCTCGAGGAGCACAAGGAGCGCGTGATCGCCGCCAGGGAGGCGGGCCGTCCGGCTCCGGACCTGCCCGAGGCGCTGATCGCGCCGGCGCTCGACAACACCTGGCACGACACGGCCGAGGCCGTCATGAACAACTGGATCGGCAAGGTCTACCAGATCACCGACATCGACCGTAAACGCCCCTTCGCGAAAGGCGTAGACCCGAACGATCCGCTCGGTCTGCACCGCTAGGCCGCGGCCTCGCCGGCCGCGCCGGCGACCCGGTCGAATGCCCCACCCGCTTTCCCGGATTGCCGCTTTGCGCCGGTCCGTGATCCCATCGCCGTGGAGGAATCTCGAAGCGACGGGGGCAAACATGGACGTCTCATCGCGCACCGGACGCCCGTGTGCGTTCGCGTTCCGCCGGTTCCACGCATCGGCCCTCGCGATCGCGCTAGCACCGATCCTCGGCCTGCTGCCGCCCGCCACGGCGGAGGCCGTGGACATCCATTACGCGCGCGCGATCGGGCAGGAATACCAGCCGGAACCGCCGCCGGCGACGGCCCCGATTCCGCGCGAGACGGACGGGACAGCCGAGCTGCCCGGTCTCGGCTCAACGGCCGAGCGCGAACGCGCAGCGCCGCCGAGCCTCTGGAAGAGAGTGCTCATCGGCACCTTGGTCGTCGCGGCCATCGCCGCGCTCGGCAACGGCGGCGGTAGCGCAGTGAGCGTAGGCA
>DATCLR010000095.1:0-1652 GCA_036563785.1 Burkholderiales bacterium
TCGGGCGAGACCGCCGAGGCGATGGTTCGTCTGCTCGAGGCGCTCGAAGACCTCGACGACGTGCAGAACGTCTACTCGAATGCCGCGATACCGGACGAGGTCCTGGCGCGCGTTTGAACCCGGCGCGGCGGCAGGCGCGCGTCCGGCACCGACCGCGAACCTGCGCATCCTGGGCCTCGATCCGGGTTCGCAGCGCACGGGTTTCGGTCTCATCGACTGTCGTGGAACCGATTACGTCCACGTCGCGCACGGGTGCATAACGGCGCCCGGTGCGACGCTCGCCAGGCGTCTGCGTGCGATCTTCGAGGCGGTGCACGCACTCATCGCGGAGCATCGGCCCGACGAGATCGCCATCGAAAGGGTTTTCGTCAGCCGCAACGTGGACAGCGCGCTGAAGCTCGGACAGGCGCGCGGTGCGGCGCTGTCGGCCGTGCCGCCGGAAGTACCGGTGTTCGAGTACGCGCCGCGCGCGATCAAGCTGGCCGTCGTGGGGTTCGGCGCGGCGGAGAAGGTGCAGGTGGCTCACATGGTGAAGACGCTGCTGCGTCTCGACGGCCGCATCGCCGCGGATGCCTCCGACGCGCTGGCAATCGCCATCTGCCACGCGCATGCGCGCGGGCTGCAGCGGCTCGCATACGCCGCCGAGGCGCGCGGCGGTACGCCTCTCGCGGGGGGAACGCGCGGATGATCGGCTTCCTCCGCGGCCGCATCGTCTCCAAGTCACCGCCGCAGCTTACCGTCGACGTCGGCGGGGTCGGGTACGAGCTGGAGGCACCCATGTCGACCTTCTTCCTGCTGCCTGCGGTCGGCGAGGAGGTGCGTCTCCTCACGCACCTCGTGGTGCGCGAGGACGCACACGTGCTCTACGGGTTCGCCACCGAGGACGAGCGGCGCCTGTTCCGCAGTCTCCTGAAGGTATCTGGCGTGGGACCGAAGATCGCCCTGGCGCTGCTGTCGGGAATGAGCGTCGAGGCTTTCGCGCTCTGCGTCCAGAACCAGGACGTCGGAGCCCTCACGCGCGTGCCGGGCATCGGGCGCAAGACCGCCGAGCGCCTGCTCGTGGAAATGCGCGACCGCCTGGCGGCGGTCGCAGGGGTACCCGGGGCGGGCGCCAACCTGGGCGGGACCCCGAGCGCCGAGAGCGAGGCTTTCGAGGCGCTGGTGGCCCTCGGTTACAAGCCCGCCGAGGCCACGCGCTTGCTCAAGGCCGTCGGTCCCGGTACACACTCGACCGAGGAGCTGATCCGCCGCGCCCTGCAGGGCGCCGTGCGGGAGTAAAGGAAAGGCGCACACCACGTGGAAGCGGAGCGCATCATCAGCGGCACGGCGACGCGCGAGGACGAGGCCGTCGAGCGCGCCATCCGGCCGCGCAGGCTCGACGAGTACATCGGGCAGACGCAGGTCAAGGCCCAGCTCGAGATCTTCGTGAGCGCCGCGCGGGCGCGCGGGGAGGCGCTCGATCACGTGCTGATCTTCGGTCCGCCCGGGCTCGGCAAGACGACGCTGGCCAACATCATCGCGGCGGAGCTCGGCGTGAACCTGCGTCAGACCTCCGGTCCCGTCCTCGAGCGGCCGGGGGATCTCGCGGCGATCCTCACGAATCTGCAGCCGCGCGACGTCCTCTTCGTCGACGAGATTCATCGCCTCTCGCC
>DATCLR010000096.1:0-4231 GCA_036563785.1 Burkholderiales bacterium
GCGAGGCGGTGCGCGCCGTCTGGCCCCAGGACAAACCGCTTTTCTTCCGCGTGTCGTCGGTGGACGGGCTCGAGGGCGGCTGGCGGATCGAGGATACGGTGGAGCTCGCGAAAGCGTTGAAGGCGCGCGGCGTGGACGTGATCGACTGTTCCTCGGGCGGCATCACGGGCAGCGCCACGGCCGCCGCGATCCCGCGCACGCTCGGCTTTCAGGTGCCGTACGCGGCGCGCGTGCGCCGCGAGGTGGGCATCGCGACGCAGGCGGTCGGGTTGATTCTGGACGGTCCGCAGGCCGAGGCCATTCTGCAGGCGGGCGACGCCGACCTGATCGCGATCGGGCGCGAAGCGCTGGTCGATCCGTTCTGGGCGCTGCGCGCTGCGCAGGCGTTGGGAGTGAGCACGGGCTACAGCCAGTGGCCGACCCCGTACGGCTGGTGGCTCGAGCGGCGCGCGCGCACCCTCGCGCAGCTACGCGGTTCCTGAGGGGCGGCAGTCATGTTCGGTACGCACGACCTGTCGCTCTTCGCGCTTTCGGTGCTGCTGCTCGCGATCACGCCCGGCCCCGACACGCTCTATATCGTCGGGCGCAGCAGCGCGTTCGGCTGGAAGTACGGCGTCGTCGCCGTGCTCGGCATCGCGCTCGGCATCTTCGTGCACATTCTCGCCGGCGCCGTGGGGCTCTCGGCGATCCTCGCCGCGTCCGCGACGGCGTTCACGGCAGTGAAGTGGATCGGCGCGGCTTATCTCGTTTACATCGGGATCACGCTGCTCTTCGCGCGCTCCTCCTCGCCGCAGCCCGATCGTCCGGCGCTCGACGCCGTGCCGCTGCCGCGCGTGTTCGCCGAGGGTTTCCTCACCAACGTGCTCAACCCGAAGGTGGCACTCTTCTTCCTCGCGTTCCTGCCGCAGTTCATCGACGCGGACGCGGCGAACAAGCCGCTCGCGTTCCTGTTCCTCGGCGTCCTGTTCAACCTCATCGGCTCGTCGTGGAATCTCTTCACCGCCTGGTCCGCGGCGTTCCTGCGCGACCGCTTCGCGCGAAGCGGCAGCGCGGTGACCTGGCTCAACCGGGCGATCGGCGCGCTCTTCGTCCTGCTCGGCGCGAAGCTCGCCACCGCCCGCCTCGGTTGAGGACGCCGTCCCGGCGAACGCCGGCACGCGCCGGCGTCGCCGGTGGAACGCTCAATTGCGCCGCGGCGTCGGGTGCGGAGCCGCGGGCACGATGTCGCGCGCGTCCAGCTTGAAGTAGCCGCGAACGCCGCGCTCGAAGAAGGCCTCGGGCAGCAGGCGGCGCAGGCGCGAGACGTTTCGGGCGTCCTGCCCGACCCGGTAGCGGAGCCGCGGCGACCGGCTCTCGATGATCTGCAGGATGCAGTTGGCGGCGAGGAGCGGCGAAGGTGCGGCGTGCTCGTATTCCTCCAGTGCGCGGTGCGCCCGCTCGCGCCACGGGTCGTAGTCCGCGATGTGGGCGGCCGCCCGCCGGCGATTGGTCGCGAGCGCCGTCTTGAGGAAACCCGGTTCGACCAGCGACACCGAGATGCCGAGCGGTCCGACTTCGTACCGCAGCGTTTCGCTCAGGCCCTCGAGCGCGAACTTGCTCGCCGAGTAGACGCCCAGGAACGGCACGGGGGCGAAGCCCGCGAGCGAGGCGATGTTGATGATCCTTCCGCTGCGCTGGCGGCGCATCGCCGGCAGGACCGCCTGCATCATGCGCATCGCGCCGTAGAAGTTGGTTTCGAACTGCCGCTTCGCCTCCTCGATCGATACTTCCTCGATCGCGCCGCCGAGCTCGTAGCCGGCGTTGTTGACCAGCACGTCGATCCGCCCGGCGCGCTCGAGCACCGCGCCGACGGCGGCGGCGACCGAGGAATCCGAGCACACGTCGAGCGCGAGCATCTCGACGCCCGGCGCGCGGGTGTCCGCCGTGGGGCGGCGGCTGGTGCCGAACACGCGGTAGCCGTGCGCGGCGAGCAGGTGCGCCGTGGCGCGTCCGATGCCGGAAGAGGCACCGGTGATCAGTACGACCTTCTGGTTCATGGACATGATGGCGTCTCCGTGGAGCCGATGGACCGAGTTCGACGCGGCGCTCGATAACGCGCCGCTCCCACTTCCGCTTCCGGGTGCGGCAACCGTCGCGCAGCGACATGAGAGAACGGCGGCGGTGCTCCGCGACTACGAAAAGCGCCCGGCGCATGGGCGGTTCTCCCGGGTTGCCGCATGCCGGAGCATCGGCCGCCCGGCTGCCGAACGGCCAGCCGAAAAACTGCTCAAGTCGGCGCGGGCAGGGTGGACGGCTCTTGCGAAAGGGAGGCGGCAGCGGCCGACGAGAGGCCCGTGCCGGTCGGGAGGGCGCGGCTGCAGCCGGGCCGGTCAGGCGGCGCCGTGCAGCTCGCGCTGCCAGAGCCACTCGGTGACGCGATCGATCCCCTGGTAAAGGTGATAGCGGTAGGTGTTGAAGGCGAGCTGCAGGCGCTCGGCCGCTTGCTCCTGCGTGGCCGCGGGCTGAATGAACGTGTGCCAGAGGGCGCGGTAGCGCTTCTCGTCCTTCGGGTTGGCGCGCAGCGTCTCGATGCCTTCCCGCAGCAGCGCCTGCAGATCCGCGGCGGACGGCGGCTGCGAGGTCCGGTCGAGCACGACCCGCGAGCGCAGGAGCGGATTCGCCGCGAGCGCCGCCGGGCGGGCGTAGTCGCGCAGCGCCTGACGGACGGCCGCGGCGAAATCGGGCTGCGACAGCACCAGCCGCTGCGGAGACTGCGGCGGCGGCGCGGGAGGCGCCGCGCCGGCCCCGAGCTCCCGCTCCGCCATGTGCTCGAGCCAGGCGGCCGGCGGTTCGGCGCGCCAGTCGTGCGCGAACACGCCGTAGCGGCGCCCGTCGAACGAAGCTTCGGCATCCGGCGCCCGCGTGAAGTTGAGATGCGTGAACACGGGCAGCCACCGCTCGGGATCGCTCGGCGCCGCGAAGGACCAGGCGACCGCGGGCGTCGTGAGCCAGGAGCGCAGCGATAGCACGGAGATGAGGTTCGACGACGCCGCCTGCGAATCGCGATCTTCCCTGGACCAATGGCGGGCGAGGAGCAGCGCTTCGCCGTGGCGCGGCGGAGCGTTCGTACGCGCATAGGCGTAAGCGCGCTGCAGCAGGATGTCGTGCCGCAGATCTTCGTCGCGCACCTCCCGCACCGCGAGCAGAAATCCGTAGCCGTAGATCCGCTTCGCCGGGCCGCGGAAGACGTAGAACGCTTCCGGCTGCCGGGATAGCCAGTAGCGCGCGGTCGCGGCCGCGACCTCGCCGTCCTGCGCGTGCACGAGCTCGAGCAGCGCCGCGTGGCCGTCCGCGGCGAGCGGCTCCGCGTACGCGGTGCCGAAGCTCTTCCAGGAATAGTACGGCCCCATCGTAGGCGAATGGCGGTGGAGATAGACGAGATCGAAGAGCACCTGCTCCTGTTCCGTTCCGCTCGCCGTGCGCATGCGCTCGAGCACGTGCTCGCGGATGCGCCGGTGCACGCTCCGGTAGCCTTCGGGGTCGCGCCAGCGGAAGTCGGCGTCGAGCACGTCGCGTACGAGATCGTGCGGGTAGAGCCCGTGCGGGCCCTGCTCGACGAGCGAGAGCCCGCGCAGCCAGGCGAACAGCCGGGTCGCTTCGGTGCCGCCGATGACGTGCGCGAGCAGCGATTCGGTGGTCACGCGCGCGTGCGCGCACACCTCGAGCGCCCGGCGGAACTCGGGGCCCGGCGTGTCGCGCACCAGGCAGTCGAGCAGGGTGCGCAGAATGTCGGGCTGCTCGCGAAGGTCGAACGTCGTGCCCGCATCGCGCTGTGCGAGCATGTCCGCGACGAGCGAGATCGCGAGCGGGTGCCCGTGGGTGAACGCGAGCACGGCCGCATCGTGCGCCTTCGCGATCCGGCGCCTGCGCAGGTACGCCTTCGCGGCCTCCGGCTCGAGGTTGCGCAGCGGCAGAATGCGCGCGAGCGCCGCCCATTCGGGAACCGTACGCCACGAGGCGGCGGGAGGCTCGCGCCCGGCGATGACGACGAGGCACTTCGCCGGCAGATCCGGCAGGAAGCGCTCGCGCAGCCAGCCGTCGAGCGGGGCCAGGTATTCGTAGCCGTCGATCAGGATGACAGCGGGTTCCTCGACGGGCACCTCGCTCGACGAGCCGAGCACGCCGCCGAGATAGCGCAGAAACGAATCCGGCGACGGATCGAGATCGCGCCCCTCGATCCAGGCTACCGGCC
>DATCLR010000097.1:0-20248 GCA_036563785.1 Burkholderiales bacterium
GAACTGGTTCGCATTCGGCGAGCGCGGCTGCCCCGTGGTAGACACCGAGCTCGGACGAATCGGTCTCCTTATCTGCTTCGACGGGCGTATCCCTGAGATTGCACGCTGTCTCGCTCTTCAAGGCGCCCAGATCGTTCTCGATATGGCCAACTTCTTCGAGATGGATCAGGCCGAGATGTGGGTGCCGGCACGGGCCCTCGAAAACGGCGTGTGGTTCGTGGCGGCCACCAAGGCCGGCGTCGAGCGATCCATCTACTACCCGGGCGGCAGCACCATCGCCTCGCCAGGAGGCGACGTGGTGGCGCGGATGCCGTACGACGCGCACGGCGTGATCTCCGCGGAGATCGATCCCGCAGCGGCGCTCGACAAGTCCTGGGCTGGCGGTGGCGACAAGTTCGCCGATCGCAGACCCGCCGCATACGCGATCCTCGGTAAGAGGCTCGAAGAAACTCCGCTCGCCTCGAACCTCGGCGCCCCGCTAGTGCCGGAGCAAGCGACGACCAAGGCGGCCGCGGTGCAGGCCCACGCAACCACGCAGGCCGGCAGTCTCGAGACGGCCCTGGACATGGCCTCGCACGCGGCCAAGCTGGGCGCCAAAGTGATCGTGCTGCCGCAGCACTTCATGAACGATCACTGGCTGCCGGACGCACACGAAGCTGCCGCCGCCGCCGGACGCGCGGCCGATGTCCTCGCCTCCCTCGGAGCGCTCGCGAAGCAGTACGACTGCCTCTTTGTCGCATCGGTGTTCGAAGCTACGGCGAGAGGCCTTGCGCCCGCGGCAGTTCTCGTCGGACCGGAAGGGTCGGAAATCGGGCGTCAGCGCCAGGTGCATCTCGAGCCGGAAATGAAAAGATGGGCCGTAGCGGGCGATCACTTCGAGGTGTTCGACACGCCGTTCGGACGCATCGGCGTGCTCCTCGGATACGACGGCATGTTTCCCGAGTCGGCACGCGCCTTGGCGCTGCTCGGTGCCGATATCATCGCGTGGCCCTGCGCATGGCGTCACCGCTACGATCGCGAGCTGCTCGCCGTTCCGAAGGCGGAAGACAACCGTGTGTTCGTCGTCTGCGCCAACCGCACCGATTGCCCGTACCCCGGAGGATCGCTCGTCATTCCGCCGAACGGCTTCCCGAAATGGGATATCAACGCGTGCGCCCCGCCGGTGATGCGCCACGGCGCAGTCATGCCCGGGTTCGTCAATCTCGCGCTCGCACGTCAGAAGAAGATGATCCCGAAGGTCGACATGCTGCGCAATCGCATAGTGGAGACGTACGGACCGATCGTCGCACCGTCGGTCGAGCAGGCGGCCGCTTAGTGAGGAAGCGGATAGTTGCGGGATGCCCGGCCCCGGGAACATGCGCGACACCCGCCGAGCAACGGTGCGTCGACCCGGACCAAGGGAGACCAGCTCGTGATCAGTCTGGATATCGCCACGCTTCGTGTGGCCTACGAAAGCGGCGCACTGCGTCCTGCGGACGTCGTCCGCGAGGTGCACGAACGCATCCGCGCGCGCGGTGACGACAAGGTCTGGATCTCTCGTGTCCCACTTCGTACCCTGCTCGAGCGGGCCGCTGCCGTGGAAGCGCAGCGCCGCGCCGGCGCCCACTTGCCGCTCTACGGGATTCCGTTCGCGGTCAAGGACAACATCGACGTCGCCGGTGTTCCAACCACGGCCGCGTGCCCGAGATTCGCCTACACGCCCGGCCGGTCGGCCACCGTCGTCGAGCGGCTGCTGCAGGCGGGCGCAATCTACGTCGGTAAGACCAATCTCGACCAGTTCGCAACCGGGCTCGTTGGTACCCGCTCGCCTTACGGCGCCTGTCCGAATGCGTTCAATCCCGCGTACATCAGCGGCGGCTCGAGCTCGGGCTCGGCGGTGGCCGTCGCCGCGGGGCTCGTTAGCTTCGCGCTCGGCACGGACACCGCCGGCTCGGGCCGCGTTCCGGCCGCGTTCAACAACATCGTCGGATTCAAGCCGACTCGCGGCTTGCTAAGCACCGCGGGCGTCGTGCCCGCGTGCCGGTCGCTCGACTGCGTATCGATCTTCGCGCTAACGAGCGACGACGCGCAGGCGGTGCTCGACGTGGCGGCCGGTTTCGATCCCCGAGACCCTTACTCTCGTCCCCCGGGGTGCACCGATATCCGCCTCGACGGCGACTCGTTTCGCTTCGGGGTCCCTGCCCCCGATGCGCTCGCCTTCTTCGGCGACGAGACGTCCCGATTGCTGTACGAGTCCGCGCTGCGGCGACTGGAAGCGCTCGGCGGGAGTGCAGTAGAAATCGACTTTAGCCCTTTTCGAGAGGCAGCCGCTCTCCTGTATGAAGGCCCCTATGTCGCCGAGCGGCTTGCGAGCCTCGCCGACTTCGTGCGCACGCACCCCGATGCGGTGCACCCGGTTGTCCGCGAGATTGTCTCGAAAGGCGCGGCCTACAGTGCCGTCGATGCGTTTCGCGCGCAGCAGCGTCTCCAGGAACTGAAAGCGCTCACGGATCGCGAATGGCGTAACATCGACGTGCTCGCTCTACCGACGGCTCCGACCATATACACCATCGAGCAGGTGCTTGCAGAACCGATTACCCTCAACTCCACGGTCGGTTATTACACCAACTTCGTCAACCTGCTCGATCTTAGCGCTATTGCCTTGCCGGCGGACATGCGCCCGGACGGCCTGCCCTTCGGCGTCACGCTGATCGCACCCGCGTTCCACGAGCCCGCGCTGGGTGCGCTCGGTGCGCGCTACCAGCGCGCGACTGACCTGCCCCTCGGCGCGACACCCCACCGGCTGCCGCAGGCCGCTGTCGCCCGGGCAGCGCGCCCGGAAACGACCGTGCGGCTAGCCGTAGTCGGCGCACACCTGTCCGGACAACCGCTCAACTATCAGCTCGCCGAAAGGGATGCGCGCCTGGTGCGCACGTGCCGCACTTCCCGGCACTACCGTTTGTACGCGCTGCCCGGCGTCACCCCGGCGAGACCCGGATTGCTCCTGCAAGAGAACGCGCCCGGTCCCGGTATAGAGGTGGAGGTATGGGAGATGCCTCTGCGCCATTTCGGCAGTTTCGTGGCTGCCGTTCCAGCGCCCCTGGTTATCGGCACGATCACGCTCGAAGATGGCGAAAGGGTCAAAGGATTCCTCTGCGAATCGCACGCGACCGCGCAAGCGCTCGACATCACCGAGTACGGCGGATGGCGCAACTATCTGCGTTCACTCTCCGCGGCGTAAGACGACAAGAGGTTCGGCATTCGGCTTTCGGCGCCGGCAGCGCGCGCACTTATATCTCACCGGTGCGCCGTATCGAGCGTGCCGATCACGCTCAGCGATCGAGCTCTTCCAGCGACACTACCGCTCCGTCTTCATCCGCGTATACGTACATTCCCGGCGCGATCGTTGCACCCGCGAAGCGGACCGGCACGTCGATCTCCCCGAAGCCGTTCTTCGCCGGCTTCACGGGGTTGGTCGCGAGCGCCAGCACGCCGATCGGAATGTCCGCGATCTCCGCCGAATCGCGGATGCAGCCGTAGACGATGATCCCCGCCCAGCCGTTGTCGGCCGCGAGCTTCGCGAGATTTCCGCCGACGAGCGCGCTGCGCAGGCTGCCGCCGCCGTCGATCACGAGCACGCGCCCGCCGCCCTCTTTCTCCAAGGCACTGCGCACGAGCTTGTTGTCCTCGTGCACCTTGAGCGTCGCGACGCGCCCGCAGAAGCGGCGGCGCCCGCCGTAGTGGCGCAGTATCGGATCGAGCACCTGCAGCTTCGCGCCGTGCTTGTCGTAAAGATCGGCCGTCCTGCTATCCATCGCCTCCCTCCCCGGACCCGCGGCTAGAGCGGGACACGCAGGAAATGCTCGCGGTAGTAGCGCAGCTCCTCGATCGACTCGCGCACGTCGTCGAGCGCGCGGTGCGTCGCCTTCTTCGTGAAGCCGCCGATGAGATCCGGCCGCCAGCGCATCACAAGCTCCTTGAGCGTGCTGACGTCGAGGTTGCGGTAGTGGAACCACGCCTCGAGCGCCGGCATGGTGCGCGCCAGGAACCGGCGATCCTGGCAGATGCTGTTGCCGCACATCGGCGAGCGCCGCGGCGGCACGTAGCGCGACACGAAGTCGAGCATCATGCGCTCCGCTTCGGCCTCGGTGACGGTCGAGGCCTTCACACGCTCGATGAGCCCCGATTGCCCGTGCGTGCGCTTGTTCCACTCGTCCATGGCGTCGAGCAGCGCGTCCGGCTGCTTGATCGCGATCACCGGCCCTTCGGCCACGATGTTGAGCGCGCCGTCCGTGATGATGCACGCCATCTCGATGATGCGGTCGGCGTCCGGGTTCAACCCGGTCATCTCGAGATCGATCCAGATCAGGGCCTGCGGGTCGGGCGCCGCCGGCGGCACTTGCGACATTCTCTGACTCCCTGCGTTAAACTAGGCCGCCAATGATAGCACTCGCGAGCATGCACCCCTTCACGGCGGTGTTCCTGCTGGTGCTGGCGCTCACGGTCGCGACGCAGCTCTGGCTGGCCCGGCGCCAGATCCGGCACGTGCAGGCGTGCCGCGACCGCGTTCCGACCCCGTTCGAAGCGCAAATCCCGCTCGAGGCCCACCGCAAATCGGCGGATTACACGGTCGCGCGCACGCGCCTCGGGCGCCTGGAAACGGTCTATAGCGCGCTCCTGCTGCTCGCCTGGACGCTCGGCGGCGGCCTGGCGGCGCTGGACGCGGCCTGGCGGGAGCTCATCGGGCACGAGCTCTTGCTCGGCACCGCGTTCCTGCTCAGCGCGGTCGTCGTCACGAGCGCCTTAGAGCTTCCCTTCGCCGTCTACCGCACGTTCGGGATCGAGCGCCGCTTCGGCTTCAACCGCATGACGCCGGGGCTGTTCGTGAGCGATCTCCTGAAGCAGCTGATGCTGCTCCTCGTGATCGGCGCGCCGCTCATATACGCGGCGCTCTGGCTCATGCGCTCGGCCGGGGCGCTCTGGTGGTTCTACCTCTGGCTCCTCTGGATCGCCTTCAGCCTCGCCATGGTCTGGGCCTACCCGACGCTCATCGCGCCGCTATTCAACAAGTTCAAGCCGCTCGATCGCGAATCGCTCAAGCAGCGCCTGCAGTCGCTGCTCGCGCGCACGGGCTTTCGCAGCGAGGGCATCTACGTGATCGACAGCTCGCGCCGCACCTCGCACGGCAACGCGTATTTCACGGGCTTCGGGCGCGCGAAGCGCGTCGTTTTCTTCGACAGCCTGCTCGAGCAGCTCGCGGAGGACGAGGTCGAAGCGGTCATCGCGCACGAGCTCGGGCACTACAAGCTGCGCCACATCGCGCGGCGCCTCGCGCTGTTCGCGGCGCTGAGCCTGGCCGGGCTCGCCCTGCTCGGCTGGCTCGCCGGCGAGCACTGGTTCTATCGCGCGCTCGGCGTGCCGCAACCTTCCAACCACGCGGCGCTCGCGCTCTTCGTCATGGTGAGCCCGGTGTTCACGTACTTCCTGAGCCCGCTGCTCGCCCGCGGCTCGCGCCGCCACGAATACGAGGCCGATGCCTTCGCGGCCGCGCAGAGCGACGCCCGCGCGCTGATTCAGGCCCTGATCAAGCTCTACCGGGAAAACGCTTCCACGCTCACGCCCGACCCGCTGCACTCGGCGTTCTACGATTCGCATCCGCCGGCGCTCGCGCGCATCAGCCGGCTGCAGCAGGCATCCGGCTGACGGCCGAACCGCACGCCGACGCGGGCTCGGCGCTACCCATCGTCACGGAACAGGAGGAAGAACGATGTCGGATCTGAAACGGCAGCGCTGCACGCCCTGCGAAGGAGGCGTCGATCCGCTCGACCGCCGGGCCGCGGAGAACCTCCTGACGCAGGCGCCCGGCTGGCGTCTGAGCGACGACGCGAAGGAGATCAGCCGGACGTTCGACTTCAATAATTTCTACGAAACGATGAGCTTCGTGAACGCGGTCGCCTGGATCGCGCACCGCGAGGACCACCACCCGGACCTCGAGGTCGGCTACCGGCACTGCCGCGTGCGCTACCGCACGCACGCGATCGACGGGCTCTCGCTCAACGACTTCATCTGCGCCGCGAAGGTGAACGACCTGATCGGGGAGTAGGCCGGCGGGAACGGCCCTTTCTGAACGAACTCTGCGAAAGTCGCACGGGAGAGGCGCCTCGGCAAACGCCAGCGACGCCGTACGCGCCCGCGGCTTGCTCTCGTCTGCTGCGGCTGACCGCGAATCACGCCTCGCGGCGGCCGGCGAGCGCACGCGCGAGCGTCGAACGGTCGATGTACTCGAGCTCGCCGCCGACCGGTACCCCGTAGGCGATACGGGTGACGCGGATGCCGCGCTTGCGCACGAGCTCGCTCACGTAGTGCGCCGTCGCCTCCCCTTCCATGGTGAGATTGGTCGCCAGCACCACTTCCTTGATCTGCCCCTGATCGAGCAGCGCCTCGAAGCGATCGAGCCGCAGCTCCTCCGGGCCGATGCCGTCGAGCGGCGACAGGCGGCCCATGAGCACGAAATACATGCCGTTGTAGACCCCCGCCTGATCGAGGGACACGAGGTCGGCCGGCGATTCGACCACGCAGAGGAGCGAGGGATCGCGCTGCGGCGAGCTGCAGATGCCGCACAGCTCCGTCTCGCTGAAGTTGTTGCAGCGCTGGCAGTGCTTGACGCGCTCGACCGCGTTGATGAGCGCCTGCGCGATCGCCCGCGCGCCCTCGCGGTCGCGCTCGAGGAGATGGAACGCCATGCGCTGCGCGCTCTTCGGGCCGACGCCCGGCAGACGCCGCAGCGCCTGTTTCAGTGCTTCGAGGCTGGGGATTTCGCTCATGAAGAACCTTGCTGCATGGGCCGCCGCAGCGGCCCGGATGGTGCCTGCCCGTATATCTAGAACGGCATCTTGAAGCCGGGCGGGAGACCGAAACCGCTCGCGAGCCCGGCCATCTTCTCCTGCGTCGCCTTCTCCACTTTGCGTACGGCGTCGTTGACGGCGGCGGCGATCAGGTCTTCGAGCACTTCCTTCTCGTCCTTGAGCAGCTCGGGGTCGATCGTCACGCGCCGCACGTCGTAGCGGCAGGTCATGACCACGCTCACCATGCCGCCGCCGGCGTTGCCCGTGACCTCGATCGACGCGAGCTCCTCCTGCATCTTGCGCAGGTTCTCCTGCATCGCCTGCGCCTGCTTCATCAGATTGCCGAGTCCGCCTTTCATGTCGCCTCTCTTTGTCTCGAGCCGCGTGAATGATCCCGATTCTTTCGAATCGCGCCGTCGAGCGCACTGGTTCGCGCGCGGCGCCGTACGAGTCGCTGCGTCACGTCTTTCCGCGGCTGATCGGCCGGATGCTGTCCGGATTCACGCGCGCGTTGAACGCCTCGCGCAGCGCCCGCACGTTCGGATCGTTGTCGATCGCTGCGATCGCGGCCTGGTGCAGCTCCCGCTGCTGCTTGGCGCGAAGCTGCGCGGGCGTGAGCACCGCCGGCTTGCCGACCCGGATCGTCAGCTGGATCCGGCGGCCGTAGTGCTGCTCCAGGAGCTCGCGGATGGCCGCTTCGCGCTCCTTCGTGAGCAGCCGCCCACAGCCCTCGTCGAGCACCAGCGCGATCGCCGTCCCGTCCATCGACTCGAGCGCGGTGTTGTTCAGGATCTCCCGCAGCAGCCCGTTGCCGGGCAGCCGCTCGACGATCTCCGCCCAGCTCGCGCCGTCGCCCTCCCGCGCTTCGAGCGGCGCCGTCCCGGGCGGGAACGACGCGACAATCGGGCGCGCCGCGCTCGCCGACGCGGGCGGCCGCTCGATGGCGGCCGACGGCGACGGCGCAGGCCGCCCGTTCCCGACGACGCGCGAAACAGGGGCTACGGCGCTCGCGGCCGCTGCGCGCGTGCCTGTCGCAGCGCCCGGCTTGCCCGCCGCCGGCCCTTCCGCCGCGGCCGGCTCGGACAGCGTCCCGGCCGCGGCCGGGCGGAACGCCAGCATGCGCAGCAGCGTCATTTCGACGCCGGTGCGCGGATCGGGGGCGAGCGGCACGTCGCGCCGCCCGATCAGGCCGATCTGGTAATAGAGCTGGATGTCTTCCGGCGCGAGCCGGGCCGCGTGCTCGCGGAGCCGCTCGGCCTCCGCCGGATCCACCAGCGCTTCGTCGGTCTTGAGGAGCGCGATCCGATGGAGCGCGAGCAGGAGCTCATCGAGCAGCGCCGCGCAGTCGGTGCCGTGCTCGACCACATCGGCGACGACGCCGAGCAGCGCACGCGCGTCGTTCGCGGCGAGCGCGGCGAGCATCCGACCGACCGCGTCCTGATCGATCGTGCCGAGCATCGCCCGCACGTCGGCCTCGACCAGACGGCCGCCGCCGAACGCGATCGCCTGATCGAGCAGGCTCAGGCCGTCGCGCAGGCTGCCGTCGGCGGCGCGCGCGAGCAGACGCACCGAGCCCGCGTCGTGCTCGATGCCCTCGGCCGCGAGAATCTTCTCGAGCTGGCCGCCGATCTCCTCGACCGTGAGCCGCTTCAGGTTGAACTGCAGGCAGCGCGACAGCACGGTCACCGGCAGGCGCTGCGGGTCTGTCGTCGCGAGCAGAAACTTCACGTGCGGCGGCGGCTCCTCGAGCGTCTTGAGAAGCGCGTTGAAGCTGTGCCCCGAGAGCATGTGCACCTCGTCGATGAGGTACACCTTGTAGCGTCCGCGCGAGGGCGCGTACTGCACGTTGTCGAGCAGCTCGCGCGTGTCCTCGACCTTGGTGCGCGACGCCGCGTCGACCTCGATCAGATCGATGAAGCGCCCCTCGTCCACCTCGATGCAGGCGCTGCACTTGCCGCAAGGCTTCGAAGTGACGCCGGTCTCGCAGTTGAGCGATTTCGCGAGGATGCGCGCGAGCGTGGTCTTGCCCACGCCGCGCGTGCCGGTGAAAAGGAACGCGTGGTGCAGCCGGTTGTTATCGAGGGCGTTGACGAGCGGCCGCACCACATGAGACTGGCCCACGAGCTCCGCGAACGTGCGCGGGCGCCACTTGCGTGCCAGCACCTGATAACTCATCGAACCGGAACGGCCTCTCGAGAAAGGGTGGCGGCGCGAACCAGCCACACCCCGGCACCCGAGTGGTCTGCTGCGGCTGCTTCCTTCCGGACCTGACCGGGTTCACAGGCACTCGTCACCGAGGGGACCGGCCGCGCTGCCATGAGCGCGATGGGCGCGAGTTTATCACGCTGGGAGAGGCGGGACAGCAGCCGCGCGACGGCGCGACGGCGCGGCGCAAGAGCTGTGGCGGCGAAGAGCAGGCAGCAGGAGACGCGGCGCCGCGAGGCGCCCTCCCGGCACCCCGCGGCGTGCGCCCATCAGCCCCAGGCGTCCGCCGTGATGCTCGCGTACCAGCCGAGCGCGTACTTCGCCTCGTCCTGGCGGAACGCGGCGTCGGCGCCCAGCGGGCTCACGCCGCCCGCGCCCTGCACTTCCTTGATGCCTTGCGCGGTGAAGCGGTAGACGTTGGCGACGGAAATGCCGTAGTCCGGCGCGAGCAGACTGTAGCAGGTGTTGGTATAGACGCCGTCCGTGAGCGCCTGATCGTTGAGCTCGCCGGCGATGACGGCTGCTACGCGCTTCGCGTGGCTGTTCGCGGCGAAGCCCGATTTCGGCATCGGCGTCGCGATCGCCGCATCGCCGATGACGTAGATGCCCTTCTGCTGCTTCGACTCGAAGGTCAGCGGATCGACCGGGCACCAGCCGCTCGCGTCCGCGAGCCCGGCAACGTGCGCGATCTCGCCGGCGCGCTGCGGCGGAATCACGTTGACCACGTCGCCGGTGTACTTCTCGAACTCGCCCTCGAGCGTCTTCGTCTTCGGATCGACCGCGGTCACTTTGCCGCCCTTCGCGCCCGGCACCCATTCGATCATGCCCGGATAGAGCTTCTTCCAGCCCTCCATGAACAGGCCCTGCTTGGAGAAGCCCTCCTTGGCGTCGAGGATGAGGATCTTCGACTTCGGCTTGTGGCGTTTCAAATAGTTCGCGATGACGCTCGCGCGCTCGTACGGCCCGGGAGGGCAGCGGAACGGATTGTCGGGCGCGACCATGACGAAGGTGCCGCCGTCCGGCATCGCCTCGAGCTGCTTGCGCAGCAGCAGCGTCTGCGGCCCCGCCTTCCACGCGTGCGGCATGATCTCGGCCGCCTTCTCGTCGTAGCCCGCGATCGCACCCCAGCGGAAGTCGATGCCCGGCGCGACCACGAGCCGGTCGTACGTGACGCTCGCGCCGCCTTCGAGGCTCACGCGCCGCGCCCCCGGATCGACCGCGGTGGCGCGCGCATGCACCACCTCGACGCCGTCGCGCTTCAGCCCGTCGTAGCCGTGCGTGATGGTGTCGATCGCCCGCCAGCCGGCGAGCACGTAGTTGCTGAACGGGCAGGTGATGAAGCGCTCGTTCGCCTCGATCAGCGTGACCTTGATGCCGGGGTCGAGGCGCTTCAGGTAGCGCGCGCACGTCGCCCCGCCAAAGCCGCCGCCGATGACGACGACGTGCGCCGACGCGCGCCGCGCGGCGCGGGCGGTGCCGCCGGCCCCCATGAGACCGAGCGTCGCCGCGCCGGCGAAGCGAATGAAATCTCTGCGGGTGATGCTGCTCATGGCTCGCTCCTCCTCTCAGCGCCCGCCCGACGCGATGTACCGCGCCACGGCCTCGATCTCGGCATCGCTGTACCCCTTCGCGTGCCGCCCCATCACCGTCGACGGCTCGGTACCGTCCTTGAAGCCCTTGAGGCGGCTCGCAATGGTGGCGGCACTCAGACGGTCCAGGCTCGGGATCGCCCCCGGGCTGCGTCCGCCCGGGCCATGGCAGGTAAAGCAGTTGTGCGCGATATTGCGCGCCATCGCCCGATCGACGCTGGCCGCGGGAGTGCTGCTCGTCGTCTGGCATGCGGCGAGCGCGGCGACGGGCAACACCAGGAGCGGGAGGTACTGCCGAACACGACTCATGGGCGTCTCCTATTTATTCGCGTTATGACTACCCGATGGACTCGCAACCATACCATCGGTCGGGCTTATTGACTAAATGCGCACCTGCGCATACGCTCAAGCCGGTACCGAGACACAGGGAGCGCCGGCGTGGACGAGCTGGAAGAGAACGTCATGGCGGTCGTCGCCTCCTACTTCAGCGTCCTGTCGGAGCCGATGCGCCTCAAGATCGCCCGCGTGATCTGCGAGCAGGAGAAATCCGTGTCGCAGATCGTCCAGGAAACGGGCGCCACGCAGAGCAACGTCTCGCGCCACCTGCAGCTCATGCACCGCCACGGCATCGTGAGCAAGCGCAGGCAAGGCAACCTCGTCTATTACCGCGTCTCCGATCCCGCCATGATGGACATCTGCCGCACCGTGTGCATGCAGATCCTCAATCGCATCGACGAGCGCGAGCCCCTGCGCAAGGGGCTCCTGCGCCTGGTTCCGGCGTCGCAGCGCAAGGTGGGATGAAGCCGATGCTGCGCCGCACGCCCTCGAGCACCGCGCGGTGCGCCAGCGCCGCGAAACCGTATCGCAAGTTTTTTCGGGTACTTTATGAGTGTATGCGCATATGATTAATCGTCCAGGTAAGATCCTGCCGGCCCCGGAAAACTTCCTCGGGCCGGAAGAAATCGCGGCGGTTCGAGCCGGGCGCCGCGATTTCCTGCGCAAGGCTTTCGCTCTCGCAAGCGCCGCCGCGGCCGGCAAGGCGGCCGCCGGCGTCGGCGACGGCGACCCGGCGATCCTGAACCTTCCCCCGCACAGCACCACCCTCGGCAAGCCCGTCGCGTTTCGAGGCTACGGGCAGCCTTCCAAGTACGAAAGCAACCTCCAGCGCCGCCAGAGCCCGGGGCTCACGCGCGTCGACGCCTCCTCCGTCGCCTTCACGCCGCTGCAGGGTCTCTTCGGCATCATCACGCCGAACGGCCTGCACTTCGAGCGCCACCACCAGGGCTGGCACGACATCGACCCGCGCCAGCATCGCCTCATGATCAACGGCCTCGTGCGCCAGCCGAAGGTGTACACGATGGACGATCTGCTGCGCCTGCCGTCGGTGTCGCGGATCCACTTCATCGAGTGCGGGGCGAACACCGGCATGGAATGGGGCAACGTCGCCGTGCCGACCGTGCAGTACACGCACGGCATGCTCTCCTGCAGCGAGTACACCGGCGTGCCGCTCTCGGTGCTGCTCGACGACTGCGGCTTCGACAAGAAGCGCGCGCGCTACATCCTCGCGGAGGGCGCGGACGGCTCGAGCCTCACGCGCACCATACCGATCGAGCGGGCGCTCGACGACGTGCTCGTCGCCTACGGGCAGAACGGCGAGATGCTGCGCCCCGAGAACGGCTACCCGCTGCGCCTCGTGGCACCCGGGCTGCAGGGTGTGTCCTGGGTGAAGTGGCTGCGGCGCATCGAGGTCGGCGATCAGCCCTGGGGCACCAAGGACGAGACGCTGCACTACGTCGACCTCATGCCGAACGGTCTGCACCGGCAGTACACCTCCATCCAGGAGTGCAAGTCCGTCATCACCTCGCCCTCCGGCGGGCAGAAGCTCCTCTACAAGGGCTACTACAACGTCACCGGGCTCGCCTGGTCGGGCCGCGGCCGCATCAAGCGCGTCGATGTGTCCTTCGACGGCGGCCGCAACTGGCGCACCGCGCGGCTCGAAACGCCCGTGCTCCCGAAAGCCCTCACGCGCTTCAACATCGACTGGGTCTGGGACGGGAGCCCCGCGATCCTGCAGAGCCGCGCGATCGACGAAACGGGCTACGTGCAGCCCACGATCCGCCAGCTGCGCGAGGTGCGCGGCACGCGCTCGATCTACCACAACAACGCCATCCAGTCCTGGAAAGTCGACGAATCGGGCGAGGTGTCCAATGTGCAGGTCTACTAGTGCCCTGCTCGCGCTGCTCCTCCTGGCGGCCGCCTCCGCCCCCGCCGCGGCCGCCAAGTACCCGGGCATCGGGCGTCCGGCGACGCCGGCCGAGATCGCGGCGTGGGACATCGACGTGCGCCCGGACTTTCAGGGGCTGCCGAAAGGCTCGGGCTCCGTCGCCGAGGGCCAGCGGATCTGGGACGCCCAATGCGCCTCCTGCCACGGCGTCTTCGGCGAGAGCAACGAGGTCTTCACGCCGCTCACCGGCGGGACGACGGCGGAAGACATAAAGACCGGGCGCGCCGCCACGCTCGCCACCACGAACCCGACCCGCTCGACGCTCTCGAAGCTCAGCACGATCTCGACGCTCTGGGACTACATTCGCCGCGCGATGCCCTGGACCGCGCCGAAGTCGCTCAGCGTGAACGAGGTGTACGCGGTCACCGCGTATCTGCTCCACCTCGGCGACATCGTGCCCGCCGACTTCGTCCTGAGCGACGCCAACATCGCCGAGGTGCAGCAGCGTCTGCCGAACCGCAACGGCATGACGCGCGATCACGGCCTGTGGGATATCGACGGCGAGCCCGACGTCAAGAACGTGGCCTGCATGAAAAATTGCCCCACCGAAGCGAAAATTGTGTCATTCTTGCCGGAGCACGCGCGCGACATGCACGGGAACCTGGCGGACCAGAACCGGCTCATCGGCGGAGTACGCGGCGTCGAGACCCTCCCGCGGCGGGCCGTAGCCGCGGCGCCGACGCCGGAACCGGCGCCGCCGGCGGGCGAGCGGCTCGCCGAAGCGACCGGCTGCCTCGCCTGCCATCAAGTGCAGGGCCGGCGTCTGGGACCCGGGTTCGACGAAGTGGCCGCGCGCTATCGCGGCGAGCCCGACGCACGCGCCAGGCTCGTGGCGAAAGTGCGGGCCGGCGGCGCCGGCACCTGGGGCTCCGTCCCGATGCCGCCGCAGGGGCACGTGAAAGAGGAAGACCTCTCGGCTATCGTGGAGTGGATACTGAGCGGCTCGCCGTAACCGGCCGCTTCGCAATCGTCAGCACGAGGAGAACGGTAATGAATCGTCAACGCAGAGAAATACTGAAGAAAGGCGGCGGTCTGGCGCTGTTCGGAGCGCTCGTCGCCGCCGGAGTGCTGCGCCCGAGCGACGTCCGGGCGGTCGAATGGAACAAGGAGGCGTTCCAGAGCAAGACGCTCGCCGACGCGCTCAAGGCTCTCGGCGCCACCGCGACCGAGAACACCGCGGACGTCGTGATCACCGCGCCGGCCATCGCCGAGAACGGCGCCGTGGTGCCGGTGACGGTGACGAGCAACCTGCCGAAGACCGAATCGATCGCGCTCCTGGTCGAGAAGAACCCGAACCTGCTCGCCGCCGTGTTCACCATTCCGGAAGGCACCGAGCCGCACGTGACGACGCGCATCAAGATGAGCGAGAGCTCGGACGTCTATGCGCTCGTGCGCGCGGACGGCAAGTTCTACACGGTCGCGAAAGAGATCAAGGTGACGCTCGGCGGCTGCGGCGGCTGAGCGAGGCGTAGCACGAGAGGAGAGACGGGATATGGCAGATCCGATGAAGATCCGCGCCACCGCGCGCGACGGCGTGGTGGAAGTGAAGATACTCATGAGCCACGAGATGGAGACGGGCCAGCGCAAGGACTCGAGCGGCAACGTGATACCGGCTCACTTCATCCAGCACGTCACCGCCACCTGCAACGGCAAGACCGTCCTTTCGGCGCAGTGGGGCCCGGCGATCTCGAAGAACCCGTACCTCGCCTTCAAGTTCAAGGGCGGCGCGCCCGGACAGAAGGTGCAGGTCACCTGGGTCGACAACAAGGGCGATCAGCGCACCGACGAAGCGACGATCGGCTGAGGAACGGTCGGCGGCCTGCGCCGCCGGTTCCGCCGCACGAGGGAGGGAACATGAACAACGCCAAGAAGTGGTCCGCCGCCGCGATGCTGTTCCTCGCCGTCGGTGCGGCGTCGGCGGCCGACGCCGATCGCGTCAAAGTCGTGTATCACGTCAACGAGGGGCTGACGCAGGCGAGCAACGCCCTGCGCAACATCCGCAATCATCTGGCGGCCGACTCCGACGCGAAGATCGTGGTCGTCACGCACAGCAAGGGCATCGACTTCCTGCTCGAGGGCGCGAAGGACCCGAACGGCAATCCCTACGAAGCCGCGGTCCAGGATCTCGCGGCGCGCGGCGTCGACTTTCTCGTCTGCCAGAACACGCTCACGAGCCGCAAGCTCGACAAGTCGAGCGTGATCCTGGGCGCGAAGATCGTTCCTTCCGGAGTCGCCGAGATCGCGCGCCTGCAGGCCCGCGAAGGCTACGTGTACCTACGGCCGTGACAGCACCAAAACGAGGGGGAGCTTTTTCATGACGATGAAACGACTGGCAACCGCCCTGCTTCTCGGCGGCCTCGCCGCCGGCGCCGGTCTCGCCGGCGCGCAGGACTCGACCGTGGAGGAAATCGAGAAGTACCGCGAGCTGCTCGCGGAAGGCAATCCCGCGGAGCTGTGGGAGGCGCGCGGCGAGGAGCTCTGGCGTCAGAAGCGCGGACCGAAGAACGCATCGCTCGAACAGTGCGATCTCGGCCTCGGGCCCGGCGTCGTCAAGGGCGCGTATGCGCAGCTTCCGCGCTACTTCCCGGACACCGACAAGGTCGAGGACCTCGAATCGCGCCTCGTCACCTGCATGATGACGCTGCAGGGCTTCACGCGGGATGAGGCGCTGAAGAACCGCTTCGGCGGCGGCGGCAAGCGCTCCGACATCGAGGCGCTGGTCGCCTACGTCACCTCGCAGTCGCGCGGGATGCCGATGAACGTCTCGACGAGCCATCCGAAGGAACGCGAGGCGTACGAGATCGGCCGCGAGATCTTCTACTACCGCGCGGGTCCTCACGATTTCGCCTGCGCCACCTGCCACGGCAAGGACAACCAGCGCATTCGCCTGCAGGACCTCCCGAACCTGACCAAGACCGCCGACGCCCGGCGCGCCTACACGTCCTGGCCCGCTTACCGCGTCTCGCAGGGCGAGCTGCGCACGTTCCAGTGGCGGCTGTACGACTGCTTCCGCCAGCAGCGCTTCCCGGAGCTCGAGTTCGCCTCGGAGGCGTCGATCGCGCTCACGATGTTCCTGGCGAAGAACGCCAACGGCGGCACCTACAACGCGCCCGCCATCAAACGCTAACGAAGGGGGGAAGATGCACTACCAGCGCACGCTCGGTCTCATCGCGCTCGCGCTCCTGGCCGCGAGCTGCGCCAGCACCTCGAACGAGTCGACCTACCGCACCCGCGCGGTCGAGCTGATGCTGGCCGACTTCAAGACCCGCGGCATCGCGTCGATCGACCGGCTGAAGCAGGACGAAACCCAGGCGCTGTGCTCGCAGTACCGCGACAACGTGCCGCCCGATATCGCGGAGCGCATTCGCGAGCGCAATCTCGCCGCGGTGAAGTACCCGGCCGACGGCAAGTTCCTCGGCGACTGGAAGCAGGGCGAGAAAATCGCGCAGAGCGGCCGCGGCCTCCAGTTCACGGACAAGCCCGATACGGTGAACGGCGGCAACTGCTACGCCTGCCATCGCCTGTCGCCGCAGGAGCTCTCCTACGGCACCATCGGCCCGAGCCTCTACAACTACGGCAAGATCCGCGGCTACGGCCCCGAGGTGCAGAAGTACACCTACGCCAAGATCTACAATCCGCAGGCGTTCGTCGCGTGCTCGAACATGCCGCGCTTCGGCCACAACGGCATCCTCACCGAAGAGCAGATCAAGCACGTGGTGGCGCTGCTGCTCGATCCCGAGTCGCCCGTCAACAAGTAGGCCGCGATGGACCGCCGGGAATTCCTCCACGTGCTCGCCGTCGCCGCGGCGGCCGGCCTGGCGCTCCCTGCCCCCCGGGGCGCGCCGGCCTCCGGCCGCAGCAACGCGGCCTTCTACGATCTGCCGCGCTTCGGCAACGTCAGCCTGCTGCACTTCACCGACTGCCACGCGCAGCTCCTGCCGCTCTACTACCGCGAGCCCGACGTGAACATCGGCATCGCCGAAAGCGAAGGGCGCGCGCCGCATCTCGTCGGCGAACGGCTGCTGCGCTCCTTCGGCATCGCGCCGGGCACGCGCCTCGCGCACGCTTTCACCCACCTCGACTTCGAGCGCGCCGCGCGCCAGTACGGCAAGGTCGGCGGCTTCGCGCACCTCGCGACCCTGGTGAAGCAGCTCAAGGCGAGCCGCCCGGGCGCCCTGCTCCTCGACGGCGGCGACACCTGGCAGGGATCGGCGACCGCGCTCTGGACCGACGGCCAGGACATGGTCGACGCCTGCAAGCTCCTCGGCGTGGACGTCATGACCGGGCACTGGGAGTTCACGCTCGGCGCCGAGCGCGTGCAGCACGTCGTCGAGAACGACTTCAAGGGGCACATCGACTTCGTCGCGCACAACGTGCGCACGATCGATTTCGAGGATCCGGTGTTCCAGCCGTACGTGATCCGCCCCGTCAACGGCGTGCCGGTGGCGATCATCGGCCAGGCGTTCCCGTACACGCCGATCGCGAACCCGCGCTACTTCGTGCCCGAGTGGACCTTCGGCATCCAGGAGGAGAACCTGCAGCAGCACATCGACGCGGCGCGCGCCAAGGGCGCGCAGGTCGTCGTGCTGCTCTCGCACAACGGCATGGACGTCGACCTCAAGCTCGCGTCGCGCGTGCGCGGGCTCGACGCGATTCTCGGCGGGCACACGCACGACGCCGTGCCCGCGCCCGTCGTGGTGAAGAACGCGGGCGGCGCGACGCTCGTCTGCAACGCCGGCAGCAACGGCAAGTTCCTGGCGGTGCTCGATCTCGACGTGCGCGGCGGCAAGGTGGCGGACTACCGCTACCATCTGCTCCCCGTCTTCGCCGACCTGCTGCCGCCGGACAAGGCGATGCAGGCGCACATCGAGCGGGTGCGCGCCCCCTACGCCGCGAAGCTCGACGAGGTGCTCGCCCGCACCGAGACGCTGCTCTACCGGCGCGGCAACTTCAACGGCACCTTCGATCAGGTGATCCTCGACGGCCTCATGGCGATGAAGGACGCCGAGATCGCGTTCTCGCCGGGCTTTCGCTGGGGACCGACGCTGCTCCCGGGCGACCCGATCCGCATGGAGGATCTGCTCGCGCAGACGGCCATCACCTATCCGTACACGACGGTGAGCCTGCTCACGGGCGAGATGATCAAGACCATCCTCGAGGACGTCTGCGACAACCTGTTCAATCCCGACCCCTACTACCAGCAGGGCGGCGACATGGTGCGGGTGGGCGGGCTGCAGTACACCTGCAACCCGAAGGCGCCGATGGGCCGGCGCATCGGCGACATGACCCTGAACGGCAAGCCGCTCGATCCGAACAAGAAGTACAAGGTCGCGGGCTGGGCGCCGGTGTCGGAGGAGGCGCGCAACGCCGGCGGCGAGCCCATCTGGGACGTGATCGCGAAGTACCTGCGGGAACGCAAGGTGATCGCGCCGCCGCGCCTCAATCGCCCGAAGCTCGTCGGCGTGGACGGGAATGCGGGGCTCGCATGAAGACGCTCGCGCGGTGCGTTCTGGCCGCGGCTCTCTTCTTAAGCACGGCCACGCTTCGGGCCGAGGCGCCGCTCTCGGTGAAGATCGAGCCGGTGCGCGTGAGCGAGCGCGCGTACTACGTGCAGGGGAAGCCGGGCGTTGCGTCGCGCGAGAACGAAGGGTTCAATTCGAACGCGGGCTTCGTCGTGACGCCGGAAGGCGTCGTCGTGATCGACGCGCTCGGGACGCCGGCGCTCGGACGCGCCTTCATCGATGCCATCCGGACCGTCACCGACAAGCCGATCAAGCGCGTGCTGGTCACGCACTACCACGCCGATCACATTTACGGGCTCTCCGCGTTCAAGGCGCTCGGCGCGGAGATCTGGGCGCACCGGGAGGCTGTCCATTACCTCGAGGGCGGCGAAGGCGCCCGCCGCCTCGAGCAGCGCCGCAGGGATCTCGCTCCCTGGGTCGACGCCGAAACGCGCCTCGTTCCGCCGGACCGCTGGCTCACGGGCGACGAGCGCTTCGAGCTCGGCGGCGTGCGCTTCGAGCTCGTCTACATGGGGCCCGCCCACGCGCCCGACGATCTCGTCGTCGTGCTGCCCGACGACCACGTGATCTTCACCGGCGACATCATTTTCAGCGGCCGCATCCCGTTCGTCGGCGAGGCCGACAGCAAGCGCTGGCTGGAGACGATCGACCGCCTGCTCGGGCTGCGGGCCAAGGTGCTGGTCCCCGGGCACGGGCAGGTGTCCCGCGATCCGGCCAGAGATCTGGAGCTCACGCGCGATTACCTCAAGTTCCTGCGCGAGGCCATGGGCCGCGCGGTCGAGGACTTCATACCGTTCGACGAGGCGTACGCGGCCACGGACTGGAGCCGCTTCGCGCACCTTCCGGCCTTCGATGCCGCGAACCGCATCAACGCGTACGGAACCTACCTGCTGATGGAGCGCGAGCTCCTTCAGCGCTGACGGTGCCTTTGCCGCGCCTTCAAACTTGTTCCCCGCGCCGGCATTGCGTAAGCTACGCGCCTCCCCGCTCGGGCCGGGGCGTCGCGCCCGGGCGGGACGTCACGGAGAGGTGCAAGAGTGGTTGAATTGGGCGGTCTCGAAAACCGCTAGGCGCGCAAGCGCCTCGAGGGTTCGAATCCCTCCCTCTCCGCCATCTTCCCAAGGACTTCCGATCTCGTACGCCCGCTGCTGCGCTGCCTTGACGGCGCAGACGGACCTCGAATCGGCAAGCGCCGCAGCGGCCGCCCGGCGTTGCGCGAGAGTCTACGGAAGTCCGCGTCGAGCGATGCGCCGCCGCGCGAGGCAGGATGCTTGAATCGCATGCGCTCCAGCGGCGCGCGGTGCAGCTCGTACCAGGTTCACGGAGAGGTGTCCGAGCGGTCGAAGGAGCACGCCTGGAAAGTGTGTGTACGGCAAAACCGTACCGAGGGTTCGAATCCCTCCCTCTCCGCCATCGTTTCGCGAGTGTTTCCTGCCCTCCCTGGCGACTCTCCAGGGCCTCGCCTGACCCCGAGCTCCGGGCATTCGTGGACAGGCCCACTCGAATCCTCATCCGCCGCTCATCGTCGCAGTCACGCCGCTTTCGGCCTCGACCAGGGCTCGAAGCCGCGCTCGAACGGCCGCGTTGCAGCGACCAGGACAAACCGC
Source organism: Burkholderiales bacterium (assembly GCA_036563785.1). Taxonomy (GTDB): domain Bacteria; phylum Pseudomonadota; class Gammaproteobacteria; order Acidiferrobacterales; family Sulfurifustaceae; genus JACQFZ01. Next base: position 20,032 of record DATCLR010000097.1, read on the forward strand.
GCTCGCTGTGGGACAAATCGGAATCACACCGATGACAAGGATATCGGCCGCCGGTTAGTCTCCCGCCATGGCTGCGAGGGACTCAGGCCGGTCGCGCACGAAGCGCCGTTTGCTCGGTCCGCTCGCCTTGCTGCTGCTCTTCGGCGGCGCGGTCTCCGCCGATGATTCCCTCGAATCCATCAAGCGCTCGGGCGAGATCAGAGTCCTGACCTTCCCC
>DATCLR010000103.1:0-6891 GCA_036563785.1 Burkholderiales bacterium
GCGACCGGCAGCACGTCGTTCATGCTGCCGGTGACGCGCTCGACGATCACGAATTCCTCTTCCTCGCTCGGATAGCCGACCAGCACCTTCATCATGAAGCGGTCGACCTGCGCCTCGGGCAGCGGATAGGTGCCCTCGGTCTCGATCGGGTTCTGCGTCGCCATCACCACGAACGGCGTCGGCACGCGGTGGGTCTCGCCCGCGATGGTCACCTGGCGCTCCTGCATCACCTCGAGCAGCGCGCTCTGCACCTTGGCGGGCGCGCGGTTGATCTCGTCCGCGAGCAGCAGGTTGGTGAACACCGGGCCGAGCGAGGTCGTGAAGTCGCCGGTCTTCTGGTTGTAGATGCGGGTGCCGACGAGATCGGCCGGCACGAGGTCGGGCGTGAACTGGATGCGCCGGAAGGTGCCGCGGATGGTGCGCGCGAGCGTCTTCACGGTCAGCGTCTTCGCGAGCCCCGGCACGCCCTCGACCAGCAGATGTCCCTGCGCGAGCAGCGCGACCAGCACGCGCTCGAGGAAGTGGTCCTGCCCGACCACCACCTTCTTCACTTCGTACAGAATGCGCTCCATGAGCGCGGCGACGGTGTCGCGATCGTTGCGGAAGTCGTCCATAGCGCCTCGTCAGAAGGGAGGAATGCCGACGGCTGCGGCGGCGTTCTCGATCGGCACCGCGAAGCCGATGCCGACGAAGAAGCTCTCGTCCGTCGGGTTGAGAATGCTCGTCACGATGCCGACCACCTCGCCGTCCATGGTGGCGAGCGGGCCGCCGGAGCTGCCCGGGTTCGCGGCGGCGTCGAACTGAATCAGGTTGGTGAGCAGGCGCTCGCCGCGCTCGGAGTAGTACTGCCGGCGCAGACCCGACACGACGCCTGCGGTCACCGACGGGCCGATGCCGAACGGGAAGCCGACGGTGATCACGTCGTCGCCGACCGCGAGGTCCTCCGTGGAGCGCAGCGTAGCCGGCACCACGTCGTCGGGCAGCACGCTCGCCCAGATGACGGCGAGGTCGTGCTCCGGCCGGGTGCCGACGATGGTCGCATCCGATTCCATGCCGTTCGCGAACACCACGCGCAGACGCTCGGCGCCGGCGACCACGTGCAGGTTCGTGAGGATCATGCCGTTCGCGACGATGATGACACCGGTGCCGGTCGTCGTTTCCGTGAGCTCGTCCTTCCCCTTGGCGCGGGCGAGCCCGCGCACGCGCACCACCGAGGGACGCACCACCTCGTACGCCTTTGCTGCGCGCGAGGGCAGCGTCTTGGTCTCGAGCGTGTGGAGCACCGCGGCGTCGATATCCTCCTGCGTGATCTCGCGCGCGGGCGGGGCCACCGCCGCATGGAGCACGACGAGCAGGGCCGCGAACAGACCGCCGGCGAAGGCGAGAACGGGCGCACGGTGCCGGCGACAAAACCGCTCGAGCCGCGCGGGCTTCGGCGCAGCGCGCCGGGGTTCCTCGGGCCGATTCCGCGACGCCGCCGAAGGGGAGGACTCGGGAGGGGACATCCCAGCGGGCGGCAGCGGCCGCTGCGTCCGCCGGGAGCTGCTGTAGAGCGTCACCTTTTTCATGGGCGCCACCTATGGGCCGCCGTCCACCGACAACGGTAGCACGGGGGGGCAGCGGTTCAAACATTCAGCAGAAGTTCACCCGAGCGCTGCTCCGGGAAATCCTCACTTGCAGCGGGGTATCCTGCGGATCCGGGCCACGGCCCGCTCCGGAGGCCGGCCGCGTCGGGAACCGGCGTCGCCGGCGTCGGCGGCTCAGTGGTGGAGGATCTTCGAGAGGAACTGCTGCGCGCGCTCCGAGCGCGGCGTGCTGAAGAAGCGCTCTTTCTCGTCGTCTTCGACGATCCGGCCCTGGTCCATGAAGATCACGCGGTGCGCCACCTTGCGCGCGAAGCCCATCTCGTGCGTTACGACCATCATGGTCATGCCTTCCTGCGCCAGCTGCACCATCACGTCGAGCACCTCGTTGATCATTTCCGGATCGAGCGCCGATGTGGGCTCGTCGAAGAGCATGCACACCGGATCCATGCACAGCGCCCGCGCGATCGCGACGCGCTGCTGCTGTCCGCCCGAGAGCGCTCCGGGATACTTGTCCGCGTGCGCGCGCAGCCCCACGCGGTCGAGCAGCTGCAGCGCCTTCTCCGCGGCCGCCTCGCGCCCGCGTCCCAGCACCCGGACCTGCGCGATCATCAGGTTCTCGAGCACTTTCATGTGGGGGAACAGCTCGAAGTGCTGGAACACCATGCCCACGCGCGCCCGCAGCTTCGACAGGTTCGTCCTCGGATCCCCGACCGACACGCCGTCGACCACGATCTCCCCTTCCTGGAACGGCTCGAGCCCGTTGACGCACTTAATAAGTGTCGACTTTCCCGAGCCGGACGGCCCGCAGATCACGATGACTTCGCCCTTGCGCACCTCGGTGCTGCAGTCGTGCAGCACGCGGAAGTTTCCGTAGTACTTGGTGACGTGGCGGATCGAGATCATACGGCGAGACGGCGCTGCAGGCGCCGCACGAGCTGCGAGGCGGCGTAGCACAGCACGAAGTAGACCGCCCCCGCGAACAACAGCATCTCGACGATGGTGCCGTCGCGCTCCCCGACCTTGTACGCGGCGCCGAAGAAGTCCGTGAGCGCGCTCACGTACACGAGCGAGGTGTCCTGGAACAGGATGATCGCCTGCGTCAGCAGCAGCGGCACCATGTTGCGGAACGCCTGCGGCAGCACCACCAGGCGCATCGCCTGCCAGTGCGTCATGCCGAGCGCGTACGCGGCCGCGATCTGGCCGCGCGGCACGCTCTGGATGCCTGCGCGGATGATCTCGGAGTAGTACGCTGCTTCGAAGAGCGCGAAGCCGACCATCGCGGACACGAGCCGCATGTCGGCGGCGCGCCCGAGGTTGAGCAGGTCCTGCAGGAACTGCGGGACGATCAGGAAGAACCAGAGCAGCACCATCACGAGCGGCACCGAGCGGAAGAGCGTCACGTACCCCGCGGCCGCCGCGGCGAGCGGCGCGATGCCGGACAGGCGCATCAGCGCGAGCACCGTGCCCCAGAGGATGCCTGCGAGCACCGCGACCGCGGTGATCTCGAGCGTCACCAGCATCCCCTGCAGCAGGAACGGCGCCGCGTTCGGAATCGAACTCCAGTCGAATTCGTAGCTCATCGGCCGCCGATGTAGCCCGGGACGCGCGTGCGCCGCTCGACGACGCGCATCAGCACCATGACCACGACGTTGATCGCCATGTAGAGGAGCGTCACCGCGATGAAGGATTCGTACGGCTGCGCCGTGTAGTCCACCAGCTGGCGCCCCTGCGCCGCGAGCTCGAGCAGACCGATGGTCGAGAGCACCGCCGAGTTCTTGAAGATGTTGAGGATCTCCGAGGTGAGCGGCGGCACGACGAGGCGAAACGCCATCGGCAGCAGCACGTACCGATAGGTCTGCGGGAGCGTGAAGCCGAGCGCGAGCGCCGCGGCCCGCTGCCCGCGCGGGAGCGACTCGATCCCGGCGCGCACCTGCTCGGCGACGCGGGCGCTGGTGAAGAAGCCGAGACAGAGCATGCCGGCGAGGAACTGCTGCGTCACCGGGTGGAGCCCCTTGACCGCGTCGCCGCCCGGCAGCAGCTCGGGCGCCACGAAGTACCAGATGAAGAGCTGCACCAGGAGCGGAATGTTGCGGAAGATCTCGACGTAGGCGGCCGCGAACGCCCGCGCCGCGCGACCCGGCACGGTGCGCAGCACTCCCACCGCCGTGCCGAGCGCGAGCGCGATCAGCCAGCCGGTCAGCGAGACGGCGACCGTCATCTGCAGACCGGCGAGCAGCCAGTCGAGATACGTCGCGCCGCCGCCGGACGCCGCCGGCTGCAGGAAGACTCCCCAGTTCCAGTTGTAGCTCACGGCCGCCGGTGCGAGGCGGGGCGTCCTGCGTGCGTCCCGCGGCACGCCGCCCCGCGGCGCGCCCTGATCGCGCCCAGGAGCGCACCTGCTCCGATCACTGATACGCCTTGTCGTTCGGATTCTTGAAGAGCGCCTGCATGTCCTCGCTCAACGGGAAGTTCAGGTTCAGACCCTTCGGCGGGATCGGGCTCATGAACCACTTCTCGTAGAGCTTCGCCGCCTCGCCCGAGGTCTGCAGCCTCGCGATCGTGTCGTCGACGAGCTTTTTGAAGACGGGATCGCCCTTGCGCATCATGCAGCCGTAGGCCTCGCGCGACTGGGGCGTACCGACGACGACCCAGTCGTCGGGCCGGCGCGCCTTGGCGCGCTCGCCGTAGAGCAGCGCGTCGTCCATCATGAACGCGACCGCGCGGCCGCTCTGCAGCGTCAGGAACGCCTCGCCGTGGTCCTTCGCGCTGATGATGTTCATCTTCATGTTCTTCTCTTCGTTCATCGCGCGCAGCAGCCGCTCGGACGTGGTGCCGGCCGTGGTGACCACGTTCTTGCCCGCGAGGTCGGGGAAGTCCTTGATGCCGGAATTCCTGTGGGTCAGGAGCCGCGTGCCGATGACGAAGATGGTGTTCGAGAACGCCACCTGCTGCTGGCGCTCCGTGTTGTTCGTGGTCGAGCCGCACTCGAAGTCGATGGTGCCGTTCTGCACGAGCGGAATGCGGTTCTGGGAGGTGATCGGAATGAGCTTGACCTGCAGGTCCGGCGCGTTGAGCTCGCGCTTGATCGCCTCGACGATCGCGAGCGCGATCTCGTGCGAATAGCCGACCACCTGCTGCTTGTCGTCGTAGTAGGAGAACGGCACGGAGGACTCGCGATGACCGAGCGAGATCACGCCGCTTTCCTTGATCTTCCTGAGCGTAGCCGAATCCTGGGCGATCACGGCCGTGCTCCAGGCGACGCCCGCGACGAGCGCCGCGACCAGATGCTTGAGACGCATGGATCCTCCTTATTGCCTTATGAGTGCCATGTACCGGACCGGTGCCGGCGCGCGCTCATTATGCAACGATACCGCGGTACCGACACCCCGCGTCCGGCGCTCGCACGTGCGAGCCGCCGGGCTGCGCTCGATGCCGGTTCTCAATCGCCAGATGTCCCGAACGGTTCGGCGCTGATCGAGCCGTCGAGCCGGTCCCTCCGGCTCACCGACGCGCGTCCGACCGCCTGGCGGAAGCCGTCCGGAGTGCGACCCGACATGGCGCGCCGCGTCGATCGGGACGACCGCGCCGACGACACCGCACCGCGACGATACCCGGGCCGAAGGACCGGACGATGCTCGGGCCCGAGCATCGATGCGCCGTGAAGCGGTTTCGAGCGCGCGGCGAAAGCGCGAACCGCCGACGCCGGCCGCGCCGATTCACGGCGCGACGCGCTCGGCACGCGCTGCCTTGAAGGCACCATGCTTCTGCCGTAGGCTTAGCGACGCCGACAAGGACGAGAAAAAACACAAGAAGCAGGCGGCGCACTCGCGCACCAACAATTCGAACAACGCACGTGAGGACCTACCAATGAAGAATCCACTCGACTCCCTCTGGGGCACGATCATCTCGGGCCTCGTTCTGCTGGTCATCCTTTACGTCTTCGCCGTCAACTTCCTGCGTTGACGGCGGCGAGCAATCACAAGGGGGAATCATGGAACTTCTGATCGATCGGTGGCTGCATATCTGGGCGGGCATCGCCTGGATCGGGCTGCTCTATTACTTCAACGCGGTGCAGGTGCCCGGCCTCGCCGCCGCCAAGGCCGACGGGACCGCGGCCGGCATCACCAAGCACATCGCCCCGCGCGCGCTGCTCTGGTTCCGCTGGGCCGCGGTCGTGACCTGGCTCACCGGCGCCTATTACCTCGAGCGCTCCGGCATCGGTATCGGCAACGCGTTCCTGCTGCAGGGGCCGGCCGCGACCATCGGCATCGGCGCCTGGCTCGGCACGATCATGCTATTCAACGTCTGGGTGCTGATCTGGCCGAACCAGAAGAAGGTGCTCGGCCTGGTGGAGGCCGACGAGGCGGCCAAGGCGAAGGCCGCGCGCGTCGCGTTCCTCGCCTCGCGCACCAACACGATGCTCTCGATCCCGATGCTCTTCTTCATGGCGGCGAACACGCACTTCAATCCGCTCGCCTAGCCGGGAGCGGCCGTTTCCCGCCGTCCGAAAGGCCCGGCGCGCCGGGCCTTTCGTTTCTTCGGGAAGCGCGCTTGCGTTGGCGCCGGGAACGAATAGAATCTACCCCACTCGTTTCATGGCGCCCCGCACCCAAATCGTGGCGGCCGCCCGACCGAGGTGAAGCGGTGCAGGCCGATTTGGGTGCGGGGTGCCTTTATTGTTTCCGTCTATGACTCACCTGATGCCGACCTACCCGCGCCTGCCCGTCGCCTTCGTCCGCGGCGAGGGCCCATGGCTCTGGGACACCGCCGGACGCAAGTACCTCGACGCGCTCGCCGGCGTGGCGGTCTGCAGCCTGGGCCACGCGCATCCCGAGGTCACCCGGGCGATCACGGACCAGGCCGGCAAGCTGATCCACACCTCGAACTGGTACCGCATCGAGCTGCAGGAGCAGCTCGCCGAGCGGCTCTGCCGCGTCGCCGGCATGGAGCGCGCCTTCTTCGCCAACTCCGGCGCCGAGGCGAACGAAGCCGCGATCAAGATCGCGCGGCTCTACGGGAACAATAAGAAGATCCGCAACCCGACCATCGTCGTCACGGAAGGAAGCTTTCACGGGCGCACGCTCGCCACACTTTCCGCCACCGGCAACCGCCGCATCCAGGCCGGCTTCGAGCCGCTCGTCACCGGCTTCAACCGGGTCCCCTTCAACGACATCGCCGCCGTGCGCCAGGTGGCCGAGAACAACCCCGAGGTCGTGGCGGTGCTGGTCGAGCCGGTGCTCGGCGAAGGCGGCATCGTCGTGCCGAGCCCCGGGTACCTCGCGGAGCTGCGCCGGCTGTGCACCGA
>DATCLR010000109.1:0-4540 GCA_036563785.1 Burkholderiales bacterium
CAACGACATCGCCGCCGTGCGCCAGGTGGCCGAGAACAACCCCGAGGTCGTGGCGGTGCTGGTCGAGCCGGTGCTCGGCGAAGGCGGCATCGTCGTGCCGAGCCCCGGGTACCTCGCGGAGCTGCGCCGGCTGTGCACCGAGCGCGGCTGGCTCTTCATGCTCGACGAGATCCAGACCGGGCTCTGCCGCACCGGCCGCTGGTTCGCCTGGCAGCACGAAGACGCGCAGCCCGACGTCATGACCGTCGCCAAAGCGCTCGGCAACGGCGTCCCGATCGGGGCCTGCCTCGCGCGCGGCGAGGCGGCGAACGTGTTCCAGGCGGGCAGCCACGGCTCGACCTACGGCGGCAACCCGCTCGCCTGCCGCGCCGCGCTCGCGGTGCTCGAGCAGCTCGAGGCCGGCGGCTACGCCGAGCGCGCCGCAGCGCTCGGGCAGCGGATGCTCGCCGGCTTCCAGCAGAAGCTCGCGGGCGTCAAAGGCGTCAAGCAGATTCGCGGCAAGGGCCTGATGCTCGGCATCGAGCTCGATCGCCCCTGCAAGGAGCTCATGGCGGCGGCGCTCGAGCGCGGTCTCCTCATCAACGTGACGGCGGACAAGGTGGTGCGCCTGCTCCCGCCGCTCGTCATCGGCGACGCCGAGGCCGATCACATCGTCGACACGGTCTCGGATCTCGTCCGCGCGTTCCTCGCGGCCTCGTGACCACCCGCCACCTGCTCACCCTGGCCGACCTCTCGGCCGACGAGATCAGGCGCCTGCTGCAGCGCGCAACCGAGCTCAAACGCATGCACCGCGCCGGCGAGCGTTACACCCCGCTCGCCGGCAAGGTCCTCGCTCTCCTCTTCGAGAAGTCCTCGACGCGCACGCGCGTCTCGTTCGAGGCGGGCATGGCGCAGCTCGGCGGCAGCTCCATGTTTCTCTCGCCGCGCGACCTGCAGCTCGACCGCGGCGAGCCGGTCGAGGACACGGCGCGCGTGATCGCGCGCATGGTCGACGCGGTCGTGATCCGCGCCAACCGCCAGGAGACGATCGAGCGCTTCGCCGCGCACTCGTCCGTGCCGGTGATCAACGCCCTCTCCGACCGCCACCATCCGTGCCAGCTGCTCGCGGACATCCAGACGTACATCGAGCACCGGGGCGACATCCGCGGGCGCACGGTGGCGTGGGTGGGCGACGGCAACAACGTCTGCCACTCCTGGATCCAGGCGGCGAAGCGGCTCGACTTCGCGCTGCGCGTCGCCACCCCGCCCGGCTACGCGCCGGACGCCGGGATCACCGCGCAGGCGGCGCCGAACGTGACGCTGCTCACCGATCCCGCGGAAGCGGTGCGCGGCGCGGATCTGGTGGTGACCGACACCTGGGCGAGCATGGGCCAGGAGCAGGAGAAGGCGAGCCGCGAGCGCGCGTTCGCCGGCTACCAGGTCGACGCCGCGCTCATGGCGATGGCGCGCCGCGACGCGCTCTTCATGCACTGCCTGCCGGCGTACCGCGGGCAGGAGGTCGCGGCCGAGGTCATCGACGGGCCGCAGAGCGTCGTGTGGGACGAGGCCGAGAACCGCCTGCACACGCAGAAGGCGCTGCTCGAGTTCCTGCTCGCGCCGGCGCGCTGAGCCGGCGCCGCCGCCCGCCGCCGACCCCTTCGATCCCGAACTAAACTAGTAGCGCGCGCCGCGCGGCGCGCGTCCCTTTGTCCGACTGGCCGTCGCCGGGCCCTCGCGCCGGCGACTCACCGAGGTTTCCGTGGAAGCCCGAGTCCTGCGCCTGCTGATCGTCGACACGTCGCCGGACGACGCCGCGGCCGCGCTCGCCGCGCTGCGGCCGGGCGGCTTTCTGCTCAAGCCCGAGCGCGTGCAGGACCTCGGCGGACTGCAGCAGGCGCTCGCGAGGAGCGCGTGGGACGCCGTCCTCTGCGAGCCTGCGCTCCCGCGCCTCAAGGTCGAAACCGTGCTCGAAACGCTGCAGCGCGCGGGCTGCGACGCCCCGCTGCTCGTGCTGACGCGCGAGTTCAGCGACGAGGAGATGCTCGCCCTCGTGCGCGCCGGCGCCCGCGACGTGATCCGCAAGAGCCGTCTCGGAAGGCTCCTCCCGGCGCTCGAGCGCGAGCTCGCGGTCGCCGCCGAGCGCGCCGCCCACCGGGCGACGCTCGAGGCGCTCGAGGAAATGCGCCGGAAGCACCGCGCGGTCGTCGAGGGCGCGCGCGAGGCGATCTGCTACAGCCAGGACGGCATGCACGTCGACGCCAACCGCGCGTATCTCGCGCTCTTCGAGTACGAGAGCACCGCCGAGCTCGAAGGCGTGCCGCTCGCGGATCTCATCGACAAGAGCGATCAGGGCCGCTTCAAGCAGTTCATCCGCAAGCCGGACGGCGCGCCGCAGGAGTTCGTCGCCGTGCGCCGCAGCGGCGCACGCTTCCACGCCGAGATCGCGGCCGCGCCGATCACCCTGAACGGCGAGGCGTGCCTGCAGCTCTTCGTCACGGACATATCGAAGCGCAAAGCGGCGGAAACGCGCCTGCAGTTCCTGAATCAGCGCGACCCGCTCACGGGGCTCTACAACCGGACGCATTTCCTGCGCGTGCTCGAGGAGGCGCTCGCCGAGGTCAAGGCGGGCGGCGCGCCGCGCGCGCTCGCCTACGTGGCGCTCCCCGGCCCGCCGCCCGCCGATCCCGCGGCCGCCGAGCGCTTCCTGCTCCTCGCGGCGCGGGCGTTGAACGAGGCGTTCGGGCCCGACGCGACGCTTGCGCGCATCGCCGACCGCGACTTCGCGGCGCTCCTCGACGCCGCCCGGACCGACCGCCTCTCCGCGCTCTGCGAAGCGGCGGAGCGTGCGCTGAAGCGGCACGCCGCCGAAGTCAACGCGGACGCGGGCGACGGATGCCGCATCGCCGGTCTTGCGCTCGATGCCGGTGCGCAGAGCGCGGAAGCGGTACTGAACGCGCTCTGCGCGGCCGACGCCGGCGCCGCCGCTTCGGCCGCCGCACCGGCCGCCGTCGACTGGCCGGCACGCGTCCGCGCGGCGCTCGAGCGCGGCGCGTTCCGCCTGATGTACCAGCCGATCGTGCACCTGCACGACGACGGCGCCGGCGAGCTCTTCGAGGTGCTGGTGCGGATGGTCGCGGACGACGGCACGCTGGTCCCGGCGGCCCAGTTCATGCCGCCCGCCGAGGCCGCGGGCCTCGCGGCGGCGATCGACCGCTGGGTCGTGCGCCACGCGATCCGCGCCCTCGCCGAGCTGCGCCGCCAGCGGCGCGAGGCGACCTTCTTCGTCAATCTCACGGCGGCCGGCCTCGAGGACGTCGAGCTCGCCGCGATCACTCTGCGCGCGCTGCAGGAGACGCGGCTCCAGGGCAGGCACGTGGTGTTCGAGCTCGACGAGGCCGTGCTCGCGGGCCGCCCGGACGCCGCGCTCGCGTTCATGCGCGCCGTGGGCTCGCTCGGCTGCAGCTTCTGCGTCGACAACTTCGGCCGCGCGCTCGACGCGGCGCACCGCCTGCGCGAATCGCCGATCGCGTACCTCAAGCTCGACGCCGCCTTCGCGCACGGCGTCGCCCGCGACCCGGTGGCGCAGGCGTCGCTCAAGGCCGTGGCCGAGGTGGCGAAGTCGATGGGGAAGAAGACGATCGCGAAGGGCGTCGAGTCCGCGGAAGCCGTGTCGGTCCTGTGGACCTTCGGCATCGATTACGTGCAGGGCCATTATTTCCAGGAAGCGGACAGCGAACCGCGCTACGATTGCGCCGGGGAGGCGACGCTCTCCTCCGAGGTCTCGCCCGACTGGGTGGCAAGCGCGCGCAAAAGCCGCTAATCTCCGCAGCCTGACGCGCGGTCCCGCGCGCGCCGGCGCGCGAGACGCGGGGCGTCGTCCCTGTTTTCCTCAACCGTATTCTGCTACCCCCTGAGTGCCTATGTCCGGTCAATACGTGTTCACCATGCACCGCGTCACGAAGATCGTGCCGCCGAAGCGCGAGATCTTGCGTGACATCTCGCTCTCGTTCTTCCCGGGCGCCAAGATCGGCGTGCTCGGCCTGAACGGCGCGGGCAAGTCGACGCTGCTGCGCATCATGGCCGGCGTCGACACGAACTACGAGGGCGAGGCGCGGCCGCAGCCGGGCATCCGCATCGGCTACCTGCCGCAGGAACCGCAGCTCGACCCGACCAAGGACGTCCGCGGCAACGTCGAGGAGGCGGTCGCCGACATCAAGAAGCTGCTCGACGAGTTCAACGCCATCTCGATGAAGTTCGCGGAGCCGATGTCCGAGGAGGAGATGAACAAGCTCCTCGAGAAGCAGGCGGCGCTGCAGGAGAAGATCGATGCGGCCGGGGCGTGGGAGCTCGACCGCAAGCTCGAGATCGCCGCCGACGCGCTGCGCCTGCCGCCGTGGGACGCCGACGTGACTAAGCTCTCGGGCGGCGAGCGCCGCCGCGTCGCGCTCTGCCGGCTGCTCCTGTCGCAGCCCGACATGCTGCTCCTCGACGAGCCCACGAACCACCTCGACGCCGAGTCCGTCGCCTGGCTCGAACGCTACCTCCAGGAGTATCCCGGCAC
>DATCLR010000114.1:0-1669 GCA_036563785.1 Burkholderiales bacterium
AAACCGAAAGACACTGGATCCGATCCCCGCCTCCCGGCTGATCGAGGAGGCGCGCAAGCTCGTCGGCATTCCCTATCATCACCAAGGGCGCAACAAGTTCGGGGTCGACTGCATCGGGCTATTCGTGCTCGCGTTCGAGGAGGCGGGCTCCGACCTGGTCCGGCTGCTCGGCGTGCGCGATACCCGCGACTACGGTCGGCATCGTCCCAATCCGAAGACGCTCGAGCTCCTCGAGCACAACCTCGCCGCCCGACTCGACGCGCCCGTGCCCGGTTGCCTCATTGCGTTTCGGTTCGTGCCGGAGGTGGTGCCTCGCCACTATGGCTTGTTTACGGAGCGCGGGACGTTCGTCCACGCAGATGGCATGAGAAAGCTCGTCTGTGAGACGCGATACGCGGATCCGTGGTTGAGGCGCGTGCATTCACTCTGGCGATTGCCCGGGGTGACGTATGGCGCGTGAGCCTTACGGCAACGTTGCGGAGTTCGCGCGGTGGTTCCTGTCGCAGCCGATCAGATCGCTGCGCCCACCCGCTGACGCGTCGTTCACGCTCGTGACTACCGGGGGGCGCGTCGAGGGCATCACGCTGTTCCGCCGCGGGCAGTTCCAAGTAGAGCTTTTCAATAATCCTCCTGATCCGCACGGCTCGGGCTTTCCGGAACATCGACACCCGAACGTCGACAGCATCGAGTTCTTCCTGGCCGGGGAGATCGACTTCACCATCCGCGGAAAGGCTCTCCCGCGCGATGTCGTCTATGGCGTCGCCGAGGACGGCGCGGCGCGGCTATGCGGGACAGTTCGGCGCGTGCGGCCGACCGACTACCACGGCGCGACCGTCGGCACCAAGGGCGGGGTGTTCATGTCGATACAGCAGTGGCTCAACGGCGTCCCCCCGAGCTCGGTCGTGCTCGACTGGATCGGGCCGCCGCATGTCGAGGTGCGGCGATCGTCCGACTGGCACGACGCGCCCGCCGAGGCGCGCTGCGACGGCGGCGACGTGCTGCAGGCGCTGCAGTCTGCCGCGAGGTTGCTGGGCGAGATTGCCGCGGGCACCGTTGCAGCGAGCGACGTCGGGCCGACGATCGAGCTGCAGGTGTTGCCGGCGATCCAGCGCGCAACGCGCGCGCTCGCAACGACGTGACGACGCGCAACATCGTTCCGGTCGACCCGTGGTATGACCCCGAGCTCGTCGCCGCGGTTGAGCTCGAGCGCACTTTCCCGCGGCGGATATGAACGCTCAGGCCGTGGCGCCCGCTGCTGCGGCCGCCGCGGCTTGCGCCCTCGCCTTTCGGGCGCGCTGGTAGCAGGCACGGCAGAGGCCCTTAGCAACGGCGGGCGCGCCGCAGGCGCAGACCTGCTTTCCGGGCCCGCGTGTGCGCTCCTCGCTGCCGAGCACGCGGGCGCCAATGAGCGGATCCGGCTGGCGAGGGGCGATGACCCAGCGGCTTTCGGGCTCGCCCGCGACGAACATGGCGAACGCGGAGCAGGCCGCCGCCGTCGCGGCGCAGCGCGCGCGCCAGCGGCAGCCGTCACACGGGCAGGGCCCGTCGAGCACGAGTGGCTCGATCTCCGCGCTGGCCGAGCCGGGCGGCCGGCCGCGCGTGGGGCGAGATGCGATGGTCAGCACAGCCGGCCATCGTACACGAGCGCCGCGAAACGAAAGGGCGGCCG